>PCCK01000018.1 GCA_002731695.1 Porticoccaceae bacterium | reverse complement strand
ACCAATCCATTTATCAAAAGGGAATTCCTTGATGCTCTCAACGAGAGTAAAAGTGCGTGTGCTGATACGGGCTGGGACCCGCTTCACATAAAAATTAGTCAGGGAAACGCTGGAGCTATGCTTCCATTATACCTCAAAACCCATTCGATGGGGGAATACGTATTTGATCATGTATGGGCAAACGCTTATCACCGGCAAGGCCTAGAATATTATCCAAAACTCGTTACGGCCATCCCATTTACGCCATCTATGGGTCCAAGAATTATAAATTCAGACCAGTTATCGCCAATACACTACAGCGAACTAATACACAAAATAACTGAGATTGCTGCCAACCGGCGTTCGTCGAGTTGGCACCTTTTATTCGGCAACACTGATGTTGTCAGTTGCTTCGAGAGTCCCGAGCTATTGACCCGAAAGGGTGTCCAGTATCACTGGTATAACCGAGGTTATAGTGATTTCGATGATTTCTTGAATACCCTAACTTCCAAGAAAAGGAAAATGATAAGGAAAGAGAGGGAAAGCATTTCTCGTCAGCAAATTGCCATTACTCTACTTACAGGAAAAAAAATAGATCATTCAATTTGGGAGCTCTTCTACCGCTTATATGAGAGAACTTATGCCAAACGCAATGGCACAAGAGGATATTTAACTAAGAAATTCTTTGACCTCATCAGCAGTTCTATGTCAGACCAGTTATTGATGGCGGTCGCAGTGAGACATGAGGAACCAATAGCATGTGCTTTATATTTCTATGATAGTGAGTGCCTTTATGGCAGATACTGGGGAAGCACCGGCGAATATAATCACTTGCATTTCGAGCTCTGCTACTATGCTGGCATTGAGTTTGCTATCGCCAACGAACTGCTTCGGTTTGACGCCGGAGCCCAAGGCGAACATAAGCTCATTAGAGGGTTTGAACCAGTAAAGACAACCTCGCTTCACTGGATCAAGCATCCGGAATTTCGACGTGCAATCATTGGCTTTCTTGAGCAGGAAGAAGCTTACGTTGTTGAGCACGTGGAACGAGCAAGACAACTGCTTCCATTCAAGACAAAATAATCTTACCAGGTTCCCTCATTTTTCATAGACACCCAAGGCTCAGTAGCAGGAAGAGCGTCACCGCTCTGCAAAAGCTCGATAGAGATATTTTCGGGGGATCTGACAAACGCCATTCTTCCATCACGCGGTGGCCGGTTTATGGTAACCCCATTTTTTATCAAACGCTCACAGCTGGAATAAATATCATCAACCTCAAATGCCAGATGCCCAAAGTTTCGCCCCTCATCGAACTTCTCTATATCCCAGTTATGGGTCAACTCTAAAAGGGGAGATCGCAACTCCTTAGCGTTTTTAACATCTTCAGGGGCTGCTAGAAAAACTAAAGTAAAGCGTCCAGATGGATAATCATTGCGAGCATGCTCTATCAACCCAAGTGCACCACAGTAAAAGGATAACGCAAGCTCAAGATTTTCGACCCTAACCATCGTGTGTAAGTAACGCAACTAGACCTCCCCAATTACTAAGTTATAATTTTTATCAAAACATGGCCAACTGGCGAATATCAAATAATATCCTTGTGATGTCACCCATAAATCTTCCGGCATCTGCTCCGTTTACAATTCGGTGATCGTAAGATAATGATAACGGCAAAAGCAGTCGTGGTAGGAATTCAACGCCATTCCAGTGAGGTTTCATGGTCGCCTTTGAAACCCCAAGGATCGCTACCTCAGGGGAATTTACTATTGGTGTAAAGTAACTTCCTCCCAAAGCTCCTAAACTTGAGATTGTGAAGCAACCTCCCTGCATATCCATAACAGATAATTTCCCTTGCCGAGCTTTTTCAGCAACCATAAGGACTTCGTCGGCAAGCTCCCAGATTCCTTTTTTGTCGACATCTCGGACTACAGGAACAACTAATCCTCGCTGAGTATCAACAGCAATACCAATGTTGATGAAGCTCCTTTGAAGGTACTCCCTAGAATTTAACAACAGGGATCGGTTGAATTTAGAATTAGCTCGCAAAGCAATTGCCACTGATTTTATTATAAAAGCAAGAGGCGTCAGCTTAGTCGCCCTAGCTATTGCCTCATCACTGAGAGACTTACGGAACGACTCAAGTTCAGTTATATCAGCATCATCAAAATGGGTTACGTGAGGAATGGTCGACCAGCTCTGTTTCATGTTGCGCGCGGTGAGCACCTCTACCTTACTCATACGGATGCGCTCTACAGCTCCAAATGACTCAAAATCTATCTCTGATTGTGGGAGCATATCATCAGATACGGAAGGCGGAGCTCGCGAAATATTGATATTTTTAGCGACAAATCTATTAAGGTCCTCTCGTGTGATGCGTCCTCTAGGTCCCGAACCGTTGACAATAGTTAAATCTACTCCGAGCTCGCGTGCTGCAAGTCGGACAGATGGTCCGGCATACACATCGCTAGAAATAGAAAGATGACCCTGTGAAATTGGTAATATCGTTGCTTCGATCTTGGCATCCTTTGCACTGGTCAGATTTTCATTAGTATATGAATCAGTCCCCAATTCTTTTTTCGGATCTGATAACGGCCTGACTAAATCAACCATACCACTACTGTCACCTGCAACCGCATCCTCCGTGATGCGCTTCAGACGAACTATAGGATCACCTGTGCTAAGCTTATCGGACTCAACCGCAAGGATCTCAGTAACAATGCCAGAAACTCTGGCAGGCACGTCCATCGATGCCTTGTCCGACTCCAGTGTCACCAGAGTGTCCCCTTCATAGACCTTGTCACCGACAGAAACGAGGACCTCTAACACTTCTAAGGCTTCAGAGCTTCCTGTGTCTGGAACCGAAGCAATGACCATCTCGTCCGAGACATCATTGTTATTTGAGTCTGTATTTACCTCATTCTGAGCATTTTTAGTGTTTGATTGAACATCATTAATACTAACCGGTTCTTTCGAGATGGAAGTGACCTTAGCACTATCAATCTCAATCTCAGCAATTGGAAGCCCAACATTTACACTGTCACCCTCCTTTACCAGATAGCGAGATAAAACCCCCTCTGCGGTTGATGGAACATCCATACTTGCCTTGTCAGATTCCAATACGAGTATAGACTCATCCAGCTCTACCCTATTACCAGGAGAAATAGAAAGTTCAATCACCTCAACACTATCAACACCACCAAGATCAGGAACTAATATAACTTCGATTGTCACAACAACACCTCAAGTTTCGTATACACTCAATCAATTTTTAACAATACAGCAAAGCATTAAGCTTACAATTGAAGATAATTCAAACAGCAAGTGGATTACATTTTTCGGGATCTATTCCTAGCGTGATAATTGCCTCTGAAACGATATCTGCATCCAACTTCCCTTGGTCTGAAAGTGCTTTCAATGCAGCCACCACAATAAATTTCCTATCCACTTCAAAAAAGTACCTGAGAGACTCTCGGCTATCGCTTCGACCGAAGCCATCAGTCCCCAACACACAGAGTGGCGAATGAATAAAGGCCCTTAACTGTTCGCCATAATTTTTCATATAGTCTGTAGCAATCACGACGGGTCCTTCACAATCTTGAAGAGACTGTTCAACGAAAGAAATCTTGGGATCGTCTGTGGGGTGTAGCAAGTTCCATCTCCGCGCACTCTGTCCCTCGCGAACTAATTGATTTACGCTGGTTAAACTCCATACATCACAATTTACATTATAATTGTGCGAAAGTATTTCTTCAGCACGAAGAACTTCGTTTAATATCGTACCCGAACCCATCAACTGAACTTTCAAATCTGACTCAGTGGATCTTTTTAATCGGTACATTCCCTTAATAATACCGTCTCTGACCTCAACTGGCATCGCAGGCTGTGGATAATTTTCATTCATTGTCGTTATATAATAAAAACAATTTTCGCGTCGCTGAAACATTGTCTCCAAACCGTTCTGTATGATTACCGCAAGTTCATAGCTAAACGTTGCATCGTAGCTTCTACAATTGGGAACAGTATTTGCCAATATATGGCTGTGCCCATCCTGGTGTTGCAAACCTTCTCCATTTAATGTTGTACGTCCTGCGGTGGCACCAATGAGAAAGCCCCTAGCCTGACTATCCCCAGAGGCCCAAGCTAAGTCACCAATTCGTTGGAAACCAAACATAGAGTAAAATATATAAAAGGGAATCATTGGCAATGCATTGGTACTGTAGGAAGTTGAAAGTGCCAACCAAGCCGACATGGCACCCGCTTCATTTATCCCCTCCTCTAAAATCACACCCTTTTTCTCTTCCTTGTAATACATTATCTGCTCACGATCATGTGGTGTATACTTCTGCCCTGCCGAGCTATATATGCCTAGTTGACGGAACATTCCTTCCATCCCGAAAGTTCTCGCCTCATCAGGAACAATGGGCACCACAAACTTTCCTATATTTTCATCCTTAACTAAGGTAGATAAAATTCTCACGAATGCCATAGTGGTTGAAATAGCCCTCTCGCCACTACTTTCTATCTGCTTTTTAAACGTATCTAGGTCTGGAACATTCATCGCCTGAAATTCAACCTGACGACTGGGTATTGCTCCCCCTAATCTACTACGTTGCTGACTCATGTAAAGCATCTCTGGACTATCATCGGGGGGGCGGTAATACGGAACGTTATGTAGTGCGTCATCACTAATCGGAAGTCCGAATCGATCTCTAAATGATCTTAGCGCTTTTATATCCAATTTTTTCACTGAGTGCGTGTCATTAGCGGCCTCACCGGCACCACCTAATCCATAGCCTTTTACCGTATGAGCCAATATCACGGAGGGTTTACCTCTGCATTGAGAAGCCGCATGGTAAGCTGCAAATACCTTGTATGGATCATGTCCCCCTCTATTCAGCCCCATGATTTGGTCATCGGTCATATCAGCAACCAATTCTAGAAGTTCCGGATATTTTCCGAAGAAATGTTCTCTGGTGTATGCACCACCATTAAATTTGTAATTCTGAAGTTCACCGTCATACACCTCATTCATACGTTGCAATAATAAACCACTCTTATCTCTGTCTAGAAGCACATCCCAATGTCGACCCCATATCACTTTAATGACGTTCCAACCAGCTCCACGAAACACACCCTCCAACTCTTGGATAATCTTTCCATTGCCCCGCACAGGTCCATCCAGCCTTTGAAGATTACAATTAATCACAAAGATCAAATTTTCTAATTGCTCCCGACCAGCTAGTGATATTGCGCCAAGAGTCTCAGGCTCATCACATTCCCCATCGCCCAGAAAAGCCCAAACCTTTCTATCTTTCCTGGGAAGAAGGCTCCGTGCGGACAGATATCTCATGACGTGCGCTTGATATATAGCCTGAATTGGTCCAAGACCCATTGATACAGTGGGAAACTGCCAGTAATCCGGCATTAGCCAGGGATGTGGATAGGACGAGAGACCATCGCCCTCGACCTCTCTTCGAAAATTATCTAATTGTTTCGCCGAAATCCTCTTTTCTAGAAACGAACGAGCATAAATTCCGGGCGCACTGTGCCCCTGAAAAAAAACGAGGTCTCCCAAGTGCTTCTCAGATGGAGCACGAAAAAAATGGTTAAATCCAATCTCATAAAGGGTTGCAGCAGAGGCAAAACTTGCTATGTGACCGCCTATGCCAGGTGACCGCTCATTTGCACGCATGACCATAGCAAGGGCATTCCAGCGAATTAGAGAACGGATTTTACGCTCCATGAAAAGGTCCCCAGGTAATGGTTTCTCATCATTGGGAGAAATAGTATTACAGAAGTTCGTGGTGGAGGCGCTTGGCACTGGAACGGACTGCGCTTGAGCATGAGCGCGAAGTTTTTCCAAAAGAAATGCTGCTCGCTCTTTACCAGAAAAACGATTTACTGAATCAAACGCGTCGAGCCACTCTTGCGTTTCTAATGGATCAAAATCTTCAGACATGAGGTGTCGCACTCCAGAGTCGATTTTTTAAGGCTTAATCCGATATTTTTTTAAACTTGCAACGAGAATTTTGATACTGAGACTACAGTAAAGCGAGCTTTCGATACCAAGCGTATTGTACTTCTATCAGCATTACCGTTTCAATAGCTAAAAAGTAGACATAAAACAATTCGTTAAAAATAAAGAGAACGTCGTGGTGAATAGAAAATACCGTGATATGCAAAATCCATTTAGATCGCTACAAAAACCAATAAACACTTTTTGCTACGACTACAAACAAAAAAGTGTTTTAATCATGGGACTCAATCTTTAACTCTGATACGGGCCACGATGTGTATATTGCTTTAACAAGAGTCGCCAGAGGTATTGCAAAAAATACACCCCAGAATCCCCAAACACCCCCAAAAATCAACACAGCAGATATTATGGCGACTGGATGCAAATTAACTACCTCAGAAAATAGTAGGGGAACCAATAAATTTCCATCCAAGAATTGTATAATTACATAAACAATGGATAGCCAGAAGAATTCGGCTCCCCAACCCCACTGAGCATACCCTACTATAAGCACTGGTATCGTGACCAGAGTGGCTCCTACATATGGTACGAGTACAGAAAGACCAACAAGCATTGCAAGTAACGCAGCGTATTTTAGATCCAAGAACACGAATGCGATTAATGAAGTGAAACCAACTAGTATTATTTCAATAAATTTTCCACGGATATAATTTGAGCATTGTGACTCCATTTCAAACCAAATTGAGTTTAAAACCGGTCTTTTAGAGGGCAACAGCCCTGCAATAAATGACACGAGCAAATCTCTATCCTTTAACATGAAAAACACCAACAACGGAACCAAAATTAGATAAATAACAATTGAGATTAGCCCGGGAAAACTGCTTATGGATAAGGTGAAAAGTTGCTCTACAATTTCACCTAACTCCTGCGTAACACGCAAACCAATAGCATTAAATTGATCTGCTGTAACATAATCTGCATATTTTTCAGGGACGCCTGCGATAATCTCCTGTATGTTTGCCAAAATACTAGGAGTCTCTCCGACAAGCACCCTCATTTGGCGACCTACCACGGGTATAAAACCAACAATTAATGAAATCATCCCTAAGATGAAAACTATATAAGACAGACTCATAGCAACAGGTCGTGAGATACCAAGAGTACAAATTTTGTCCACCATTCCTTGTAGAAGAAAAGCAATGACGATCGATACCAATAACGGACCGAGCACGCCTCCCAGAGTCATCAGAATAAGCACGGAGCTAAAAAGTATAATACTTAGAAGCACCGCTTCGCTGGTACCGAAGTATTTCTGAAGCCAATTAAAAATTGTCGCTTTAATCATCAAAATTTGCTCACCTTAGACTAAACCTCTATTCTCCAGTCATCTAATATACCCAAAAACTGTAACAAGTTTTTATTTTTGTGGCTATTATTAATCCGGTGTGAAAAATGTGTGAAATTATGGATACAACTGCCGAAATACAACAGTGAAACAAATAAATGAGCTCTCGTAAGCGAAAATCTCGCTGGAGCACAGCCTTTCATCTGTGCTGCACGATCTTTTGCGTTAGCCACAGCGAAAGTTTAGATATCAATTTGCCGATACTAGGAGACACTAGCTCATCAATCGTTTCCGTACAGCAAGAATATCTTATTGGGCGGAGCTGGTTGAAGGCCTTCCGCGCCAGAGTGCCTGAGTATAAAGATCCTCTTGTAAAAGAATATCTTGAACATTTGCTCTTCAATCTCGCTACTTATAGTCAACTTAAAGACACACAGTTAGAACTTATCATAGTTGACAATCCAACCATGAATGCTTTCGCTGTCCCAGGCGGAGTTATCGGTATAAATATTGGCATTTTCAACTATGCTAAGTCTGAGGACCAGCTAGCATCTGTCCTTGCACACGAGCTTGCACATCTCAGCCAAAGGCACTTCGCGAGGGGCATCGAGGAAAGGCGAAAAAACGCCTCTTTCGGGATGGGCGGCTTGCTTGTTGGTTTAGTCTTCGCTGCAGCAGGTAATGCAGATGCTGGGACAGCAGTAATCTCCGCATCACAGGCTGCTTCTCTTGAAAGTAGCCTGAGATACAGCCGAAGCAATGAGCGAGAGGCAGATAGAATCGGGCTCGAGACTATTCGAAATTCTGGTCGAGATCCAGCCGCAGTAGGTGAGATGTTTGAACAAATGCTTTCGGCTAGTCGGCACATCGGTAATCGGCCACCAGAATTCTTACTCACTCATCCGGTTACTGAAAAACGTATTTCTGATGCTAAAAATCGTTTACTTCGTTTTCCAAAAAAATATTATCCGGAAAGTGAAGCCTATAATTTGATTCGTATTAGAACAATGACACAAAATATCGACAGTCCTTCCGAAAAGGTAAAACATTTTAAACATCAACTTCAAAACACATATTTCAATCTAGACCCTATTAAATATGGTCTCACATTGTCCTTGATGCAAAATGGTGACTATGAGGAAGCAAGAAAAATTCTTAACGAACTTGTCACTGAAGATCCCAATCAATTCATTTTCAAATACACTAGTATAGAACTAGACATAAGCAACCAACATCTTTTTGAGGCCAAAAACAAGATTGAAAAATTATTGACAATGCGTCCAACTAGCTACCCCTTAAAATTTCTTAATTCTAAAGTCCTAAGGAGAGAAAATCGGTATGATGAGGCTATTAAAATTTTGAAGGATCTATCAAGAGAGCGACCCAATGATCCAGATTTATGGTATCAGCTTGCTGAGGTAAGCGGCTTAGCGGGCGATATATCTGGGGTACACCTCGCCCGTGCAGAATACTTTATACTAGTGGGTGATTTTGAAAGAGCGAAACTCCAGCTGTCGCAAGCAGCGAAGCTGCTCAGAGGAGATTTTAAACATTTCGCAATCATTCAGCAGCGACTACAAGATTTACTCTTAATTCAAGAGAGAGTGGCAAACCTTTAAACATTTGTTTCCACCGAGCAGGGACCTACGATCTGCCTATCACTTCTTGAAATCTAACATTCTATTGACCGCGACAAGTGCCTTTTCAGCTATATGCGGATCCACATGTACCTCATTCTTTTCGCTAGTGAGACAATCCAGCAGACGATCCATTGTATTCATTGCCATCCAAGGACAATCACCGCAGCTAGAGCAAGTAGCTCCGTTACCGGCCGTTGGGGCCATCAAAAGCTGCTTGTTAGGGACTGCTTGCTGCATTTTGTACAAGATCCCACGGTCAGTTGCCACAATAAGTTGCGGATTAGGCATCTTTTTTGCGGCTGAGATCAGTTGTGAAGTAGAGCCAACAAAATCTGCTAAATCAATAACTACACTCGGCGATTCTGGATGAACGAGAATGGCAGCATCGGGATATATGTTAAGCATATTCAAGACTCCTTGAGCCTTAAATTCCTCATGCACTACGCAACTCCCATCCCAGAGAAGCATATCCGCACCCGTTTTCCCTTGAACATAACTACCAAGATATCTATCTGGCGCCCAGAGTATTTTCTTGCCCTGAGAATCGAGGTATTCGATTACCTCTACAGCAATACTAGAGGTAACAACCCAATCGGCTCGGGCTTTAACAGCTGCGGAAGTATTCGCATAAACCACCACAGTTCTATCGGGATTATTGTCGCAAAATTCCTCGAATTGACTTGCTGGACATCCAATATCAAGCGAGCATGTCGCGTCATGAGAGGGCATCAGAACTCGTTTATTTGGCGAGATGATCTTGGCTGTTTCACCCATAAAAGCTACCCCAGCGACGATTAGGAGTTGCGATTCTGAACGTTGACCAAAACGTGCCATCTCAAGTGAGTCAGAAACGATACCCCCACTTTCTTCAGCTAGTGATTGAATGGCGGGATTTGTATAATAGTGAGCAATTAAACTTACATTATTGTCTGTAAGTAGTTCTCGAAGCTGCTCTAAGGTACCAACATCATCGGCGGTTGGCTTAAGTCCCAAAGTTGGAATGTGGCTCAAGTGCCGAAGAACCAATTCACGAGGACTCATGTTCGATGACACTCTGTCGGAATCAAGGGCCATCGCCAATTCCCCAACATCCATCTAAACTCATCTGAATTCTGTACATTTGCATGTCACGGATTGTAAACTGCTCGATTTAGTGTAGTTGCGATATGATATTAAAGCGTGGACAAAATATATACAAACGCGCTTACAACGATAACGAGCACTGCCACTGCTGCAATCGCATCGACTCGGCTATCGTTTGCGTCCGACACCTTATCGGACTTTGATTCGTGTTCTGTCATCGCGTTTTTTTTCCTCTGACCGGATAGTGTATACTATCAACCCACACATCTGGTGTCGCGTTGATTCTGTTGAAAATTAACGCAAACTAAGTACTTAAGACCGAGCACGTTTAGATCAGTTTTGATAAAAGATTCAGTTATTCCTTCGCATCAAAGATCTCTAACAGCTTTTTTAATTAACCCAGGTTATTTTGTTTATGAGCGACATTAATTTCGAAAAATAAATAATGGTGCATGAAAGTCTAACTCAACTTTTCTTTTTTATCTTCAGCGGTGCTGCGATACTTGCGACACTGGCGCTCTTCGGTCGCCAACCTCTCATAATCGCGTACATAGCACTTGGAGTTTTGATCGGGCCTTACTCACTGCAGTGGGTAACCGATATCGAAACTATATCTTCAATTTCAGAAATTGGAATAATCTTCCTTTTATTTCTTTTAGGTCTAGATATGCAGCCAAAGGCGCTTGTTAAGGTGTTGCGCCAAGCCACTCAATCGACAATGATCAGCTCAATTCTTTTCGGCGTTGCCGGATATTCTTTAGGGTATATTTTTGGTTTTTCACAACTTGAAAATCTGATTATTGGAGTCTCAATGATCTTCTCAAGCACGATCATTGGAATAAAACTCTTACCCACCACGGCGCTTCACCACAAACACTCTGGAGAATTAATGGTAGGAATGTTGTTAATGCAGGACTTTTTAGCAATTATAGTGTTGTTATTTATTATGTCAGGCAATGTAAATCTTAAGGAATTGACCCTTACTCTTTTGGCCTTACCACTGCTTGTTTGTGGGGCATTTTTAATCGTTCGCTTTCTACTGCTGCCATTGTTCATAAAGTTTGAGCAGATCGGGGAGTACATTTTTCTGATCGCGATTGGTTGGTGCCTCGGAACATCTGAAGCTGCCGCTCAATTAGGTTTGTCGAGAGAAATTGGAGCATTTATAGCCGGCATCTCCATCGCAACATGCCCCCTTTCCAAACATATTGCTCTCAGCCTAAAACCCTTGCGCGACTTCTTTTTGATTTTGTTTTTTTTCTCTCTGGGTAGCGGTTTCAATATAAACCTTATTCCCGAAATAGGCGTAGCAGTTATATTTTTCACCGGTGTCATGCTAGCAATAAAGCCGCTAGTCTATTTCTACCTTTTGCGTTCGCAGAGTGAATCGCCATCTCTAGCTTGGGATATTGGATTTAGACTAGGACAAAATAGTGAATTTTCTTTGCTGATAGCCTACATGGCTTTTAGCAGCGATCTTATTGGAACCGAAGCATCTCATCTCATTCAAGCAGTAGCGATCATGACATTCATATTCTCGAGTTATATTGTAGTACTGAAATTCCCGACCCCAATTTCCACAAATGAGAGACTACGGCGAGACTAAGTGATTTTAAGCTGGTTCAGGGAAGGTTACGTGAATTGCAAGTAAGTCTTTGCCACCATTTTACCAGAAGAGTATCGATTGCACTTTCCGCTGATATACCAAGTCGTTCCGTTAACGATTTATTGAGAATATATTTGACTTCAAGAACATCAGCTTTCTCCATTGATGAAATTAAATACTCATCGCTCGTTTTCAAGTCATCGACCAACCCGAGCTCTAAAGCTCTGCTGCCATACCAAACTTCACCAGTAGCAATTTGATCAATCTCTACTTTCGCTCGCCGCTCACTAACATAACGCTTAAAAAGCTGATGCGTCTCTTCTAACTCGTTGACAAATTTTTCTCTTCCTTTTTCGGTATTTTCTCCAAATAGCGTCAACGTACGCTTGTATTCTCCCGCTGTAAGTAATTCAAAATCAATCTTGTTGTGTTTTAGCACACGATTAAAATTTGGTAATTGAGCAACCACTCCAATCGATCCCAAGACCGCAAATGGAGCCGCTATAATATAATCAGCAACGCATGCCATCATGTAACCCCCGCTGGCCGCAACTTTGTCCACGCTAACGGTAACAGGAATATCTCTCTTACGTAGTCGATCGAGTTGACTGGCTGCTAGTCCGTAGCTATGTACCATTCCTCCCGCACTCTCTAAACGAAGTAATACCTCATCAGTAGCTGTGGCAGTTGTGAGCACTGCAGTTATCTCCTCTCTCAAATTGACAACAGCGGATGCATTTATATTACCCTCAAAGCTCAATACATAGACGCGTTTTCGTACACCACAATCTAAAGAATTCTGATTTTTTGCTACTTTTCTTTCATTTTTTCTCTCGCGCTTTTTTTTATCCTGAAGCTTCTTTTGTTCTATCTTTTTCTCCGCGTCATTGAGCACCGCCAAATGCATAACGTCACTTGTATCCTCATGCTGATCATTAAGTCGCGTGACCATAAGATCTCCCTTCGCGGATCTCTCTGGCTTGTTACGGAGTGACGCAATCAAGGTAACCACAAACAAAAAGATTACGGCGAGGGTGGCGAGCTTGGCAAAAAATAACCCATAATCGTATAAAAATTCCAAAGCTGTCTCCTGTTGTTTTTAGCCCGCATGCAACTTAATTAACATCATTTTTCTTGATGTTTTCCGGGCACTTAGCATTAGTAAGAAATCTATCAATTAACCGTCCCGAGAGTACAGAAGGTGGCGGCACTGCGGGAGGCATGTTATCACAGTGCCACCATCGTGCCTCACTTATTTCGTGCCCGTCTACCGTAATACTTTCTGAAGCAGCCTCTGCCATAAAACCTAACATCAACTGACTCGGAAAAGGCCAAGATTGACTTCCGATATATACTAGATTTTTAATATGAATTCCAACTTCTTCAAGAACCTCCCGATGTAAAGCATCCTCAGCACTCTCCCCCGCCTCAATAAAGCCTGCAACTGCACTGAAAAGACCATCCGCCCAGTTTGATTGCCGAGCTAACAGACAATATTCACCCTTGGTCACTACAACAATGACACAGGGAGAAATGCGTGGATAATATGGTTTTGAACACCTGATACATGCCAAAGTGTTTTCAGACCCTTGAATTTCAGTCGGATTACCACACACTCCACAAAACATGTGGCTTCTTTTCCATTCTAAAAGTTGAACCGCTCGGGATGCTATCGCAAAATGNNGTTCATTGCNTGCTAATAGTAACGNTCTTAAATTAATCGTGGAAAAATCATCTAAACAGCATATATCGCCAGACAAGNTCCAAACCTCGCAGTCAAAATCTCCCCAAGCACCCAGGAGCAAGGTTGATATACAATACTTCTTTACTGGTCCAATATCATTGACAGNGAAAATAAATTCGCGCNCCCTTACAAGAATTGAACCGTCGACGACACCGATAACTATTTTTTCAGCGCTTTCACGCTCTGCAAAAGTGATTGTAAAGTGTTTATTTTTTAGCTCTTTCACCAAAATAAAGCTCCAATATTAAAAAGATTTCTTGGTCCCTTGCAAAAAAAGATCTCTCTAGATAAAGTCTATCGCCGTTATACATCCATTTCTTTTAAAAAAAACAAAATAACTGATTACAAGAGGTCTAAAAATGAACACGTCTCTTCCATCGGCATTCGGAAAAAATTTTTTAGGCCACTCTCCTCAGTGGTATCAAAAAGCAATTATCGGTTTTCTAATAATAAATCCAATTGTACTTTACCTCTTGGGGCCGTTCGTCACAGGATGGCTCTTAATAGGAGAGTTTATATTTACCCTTGCGATGGCGTTAAAGTGCTATCCGCTGCAGCCAGGAGGACTGTTGGCAATTGAAGCCATAGTCCTCGGGCTAGCGTCCCCTGACAGCGTTTATAAAGAGGCAGTCTCAAACTTTCAAGTAATCTTACTCCTGATGTTTATGGTAGCAGGAATATACTTTATGAGGGACATGTTACTATTCGTGTTCACAAAAATTTTACTTACCATAAGATCGAAGGTATTACTGTCGCTTCTTTTCAGTTTTGCCGGCGCATTTCTTTCAGCATTTCTCGATGCCCTCACGGTCACTGCGGTCCTTATTTCCGTCGCTGTAGGCTTTTACAGCGTGTACCACCGAGTTGCTAGTGGTAGAGACATTAATTGTGCTGACCATGACTACACCACTAATGAGCAAGTGCTTTCTGAAAATCAGGAGACTCTAGAGCAATTTAGCGCATTTTTGAGAAGTTTAATAATGCATGGTGCAGTTGGCACCGCCTTGGGCGGAGTATGCACAGTAGTCGGTGAACCGCAAAACCTTTTGATCGCTGAGAAGGCTGGGTGGGATTTTATGACATTTTTCTGGATCATGTCTCCAGTAACCATGCCGGTTTTAATCTGCGGTTTAATAACATGTGTTGTCATCGAAAAAATCGGGATTTTGGGATATGGCGCGCAACTCCCCACGGAAGTCAGGTTGGTGCTGGAAAACTTTAAGGCTCAAGAGCAATCAAATCGAACACAAGAAGATGTAGCGGCGCTCATGGTGCAATTCATAGTTGCCGTTATATTAGTGTTCGCACTGGCGTTGCATGTAGCTCCTGTTGGACTGATTGGGCTGATGATTATTGTACTCCTTACGGCTTTTAATGGGGTCATAGACGAGCATAAGATTGGCCATGCGTTTGAGGAGGCGCTCCCATTTACAGCGCTCCTAGTCGTATTTTTTGGCATTGTAGCAGTCATTCATGAGCAACACCTCTTTTCACCGGTTATATCAGTGGTTCTATCCATGGATGAGAGTATCCAGCCAGGGATGTTTTTCTTGGCAAACGGAATTTTATCTATGATAAGTGATAATGTCTTTGTGGCAACGGTTTATATAAACGAGGTAAAAGCAGTACTTGATTCTGGAGAAATAAGTAGAGAACATTTCGATAAACTCACAGTTGCAATAAATACTGGGACTAATCTTCCAAGCGTCGCGACCCCAAATGGTCAGGCTGCCTTCTTATTTTTGTTAACATCCGCACTCGCTCCTTTGATAAAACTCTCTTACATGAGAATGGTCATNATGGCACTCCCCTATACGATAGTACTNACAGTAGTCGGGTTCGTAGCGGTTNTTTACATGATTTAAAAAATTACTATTTGAAAACCGANACTATAGTAAAATTAAGGTTTTAGTACTCAGGAAGGTGTAGACACTTGTTCGGTAACTAACGAGAGAGNTCCTCCATGCCACGTTCAAGGCCATCTAACGTAAGAGGATACATTCTATCTTCGACCAACCCGCGTAACATAGATATTGACGGCGTGTAGTGCCAGTAATTTTCCTCTACGGGGTTAATCCAAATGATTTTATTGTATGTGCTTGCCACTCTTTGCATCCAAACCATTCCGGACTCTTCATTCTGATACTCAACACTACCACCGGGACTACTTATCTCAGAAGGAGCCATAGATGCATCTCCAACAAAGATTACCTTGTAATCTGATGAGTACTTATTCAAGAGATCATGCATCTTAATTTGTTGATCTTTCCGCCTTCGATTTTCCCTCCACACATAATCATAAAGACAATTATGAAAATAAAAATATTCCATATGCTTAAATTCAGTCTTAGCAGCCGAAAACAATTCCTCACAGAGGGTCACAAAAGGATCCATTGACCCACCAACGTCAAAAAAAATAAGTACTTTGACCGAATTACGCCGTTCAGGAATCATCTTCAAGTCAAGCAATCCAGCATTTCGAGCGGTACTTCGAATGGTATCGCCAAGATCTAAAAGGTCTGGGGTTCCCTCACGAGCAAATTTTCGTAGCCTCCGTAATGCAATTTTAATGTTTCTAGTACCTATTTCTATAGAACCGTCTAAATCTCGATATTGGCGCTCGTCCCAAACTTTTACCGCTCTACCTGATCCGCCAGGCCCTCCAACACGAATGCCTTCAGGGTTATAACCTCCGTATCCAAATGGTGACGTCCCGCCGGTCCCAATCCATTTATTACCCCCTTGGTGCCGCTCCGACTGTTCCTCTAGGCGTTTTTTAAATTCTTCAATAAGCTTTTTTAGACCTCCTAAACTCTCAATTTTCGCTTTTTCTTCGTCCGTAAAGTGTTTTTCAAATTCCTTTTTCAACCATTCTTCAGGTATGAGGAAGTCCAAAATTTGATCTATATTTTGCACATTTTTAAAGTAAGCACCGAATGCTCTATCAAAACGATCAAAATATTGTTCATCTTTCACCATACAAAGCCGTGCGAGCAAATAAAACTCATCTGTGGATCCAAACGAGAGATTTTTATCCATTGCATTAATCAGGTCTAACAACTCCTTAATTGAGACTGGCACCCCAGCGCGCTTTACCGTATTAAAAAAATTAATTAGCATAATTTAGGTCATCTCATTTCTCGTCTAGTCATAAATGCCAATCTCTCCAGTAAATGCACATCTTGTTCATTTTTCAATAACGCACCATAAAGCGGCGGTATAGCTTTCGTTGGATCTCGATTTGTAAGAATGTCGTCAGGAATGTCGTCAGACATGACAAGTTTTAACCAGTCAACCAGCTCAGAGGTGGAGGGTTTCTTCTTTAAACCAGGCACTTTTCTAACATCAAAAAATATTTCTAGCGCTGTATCGACAAGGTTCTTTTTAATATCGGGGAAATGCACATCGACAATTTGTTGCATTGTTGATTTATCAGGAAAATTTATGAAATGGAAAAAACAGCGCCTCAGAAATGCATCAGGCAATTCCTTTTCGTTATTGCTGGTAATAATAACAATCGGTCTCTGTATTGCTCGGACCGTCTGGCCCGTCTCATAAACATAGAATTCCATTCTATCCAGTTCTTGCAGTAGGTCATTCGGAAACTCTATATCTGCCTTATCTATTTCATCAATCAACAAAACAACCTGCTCTTGCGAGGTAAAAGCCTCCCAAAGTTTTCCTTTGTCAATGTAGTTGGCTATGTCATGCACCTTTTCATCTCCAAGCTGTGAGTCTCGAAGCCTGGAAACTGCATCATACTCATAGAGTCCCTGCTGCGCCTTAGTTGTCGATTTTATGTGCCACGAGAGCATTTTTTTGCCCAAAGCACTTGACACCTCCTCCGCAAGCATTGTCTTTCCCGTTCCCGGTTCTCCCTTTATCAGCAGAGGGCGCTCAAGAGTTACCGCAGCATTCACCGCAAGCTGAAGCTCTTCTGTAGCAACATAGTTTTTCGTACCAGTAAATTTCATGATCATTAGTATCCATGCTAAGAGGCATCATTATAATGAAATTCCGCAGCTACTTAAACGAAAAATCGATCATCCACAACGACTGACTCTTTATTAAATTCTTTAAGGAAAATGCCGCAATTTACGTATTGGACCGACGACGCTTATCCGAGGAAAATGCGGGTCGTACCCTAACTGGAGGTGGTCTTTTCATTTTACTCCACAAAAATCTTGCAACTCCATAAAAAGTCAAAGTTACGATTATCATCGCCAAAATTGGAGCAAGGCCTCGCTGGAAACCTACATCTAATAATAAACCTTCATATAAGCTAACGAAAAAAGCAGGCGCCAAGTGGAAATCATCATAATAAGCCGTGACCGGCGTCATAAAAAACACTACAGCAACAAGCACCGAACTTTGCCGAAACGCTGAACTCTTAACCCCTCTGATCATATACCAAAGACAAAATAATACCCAAAATACGCCGAATGAATAAACAATCCATCCCCAAAAATAATTTTCAGTTGAATACACTACCAATCCACCCGACGTGTGACGAAGTCTTCCAAATCGTGCTCTTTAACAAGATGTTCGGAGATAACCTTCGCCATAATAGATACTCCAATAAAATGAACAAGACTCTGGGAACTGCTAAAACGATGATGCCACCTTTGCAATTCCATACCATTTGCAACTAACCTGTAGGTACAACTCGATGGTAACCAGCTTATCTTAGTTATATTTTTTTCATCAAGTTTGACGCAGTCCTTTACCTTATAACGATTTTCATAGTGAGAACATTGACATGTAATCTGATCCGAATGTGCACTCACTGCCTCTATCAAAAAACCGCTCAGTATCCATGTCCACCAATTTCACCAAGCAGCACCTACCACAACCATCTCAGAGTAGTTCCCACTCTAATCCTGTCATTTCCTCAAGACATTTTTTTCCAAAATCTCTCTTCACTACTTCCGGCAACCATTCGAACAATTCCCTCCAGTCAACAAAAAAGTTCTCAGATTTCCGAGATAAACTCCGAAATAATAGGCTTGACTACCTCTGCACGCCAACCATTCATAAATCGGGGAGGCCAGCGAACGTCGCCACTCAATGCACTTCTCACAATAACCTCTAGCTCTTTTTTTGAAGCCAACAACTCAACCGGAATTTCGCGTAATTCACCGAATTTAGTCAAATACCGGAAAAGCCTCTTTACAACGTCATTGGCAGAGCTATTCAGTGGCCGCGGCATTACCATAACCTCGGGGTCATCATAACTTTTTTGAATTTCAGATATAATACTTTCACCAAAAACTCGAATGTCTTTCACACGAAGATCTTTTATTAAAAATAAATCTGAGTATACCTGTGGAGGATTAATAGAAAGCTTGAATAGTATAGCATCGGACAAGATATGCTTTCGCGGCTTGTCATGTAATCTCGCAGTAAGCTCCCGCCAATAACTTAGGCGTTTAAGTAGTCGAAGTGATTTCGAGTCTAAACGATGCTTACCTTTGAATCGTTGAAAATAAAATTCGAGGCTCTCACGCGATGCAACGGTCTCTATTAATGCGGCAATCTCGTCCTGAAACCAAGACCAGCGGCTCAACGCACTTAATTTACTGCAAAGGATTTTATGTAAATCTGCTAGATGTGCCACATCATCTTCTGCATATTTTAGTTGCGCCGCCGAGAGAGGTCGAGCTAACCAATTCGAACGGGTAACAGATTTCGTTAATCGTATATCCGTTAAAGACTCTAGAAGACCAGCATAACTAGTTGAATATCCTATATTTGTTATGCGAGCGGCGATTTGCGTATCAAAAATACAATTCGGAAAAATGTGGGCAGAACACCTTAGAACTTCAAGATCCTCGGCACAAGCATGGAGGACCAATGTACATTTCGGATTTTCCAATAGTCGCTTTAGCGGCGTTAAATCATTAATACTTGGCGCATCGATCAACCAGCAATGCTCACCATTAAAAATTTGTATAAGCGCCAGCTTCGGGTAAAAGGTCTGTGATCTCATAAACTCTGTATCGAGAAATAATGTCTTCTTGGTAGCGAGCCGTTGCGTAAGATTTTCTAACGCATTTTTGTCTTTAATCCAAGAGACCATACTAAATACTTTTTCGACGATCTAGTGCCAGACTTAAAGTACCGCCGTCAACATACTCTAATTCCCCACCCATGGGTACGCCGTATGCGATTCTAGACACTTTCTTTCCTAAAATTCGAGACTTATCGGCGATGAACTGAGCCGTGGTCTCACCCTCAAGAGTCAAATTGGTTGCCAAAATCACTTCTTTCAAATCTTGCTCATGAAGTTGTTTGAATAATTCATCAAAACCCAGCTCTTCAGGACCTATGCCATCAATTGGCGAAAGATGCCCGTGAAGAACGAAATAAGTACCAAAGAAACAGTTAGCTTGTTCAATTGCTAAGAGATCAGCTGGCGTCTCAACAACGCATAACAGACCCTTCTTCGAGCGCTCGCTTCCACAAAGATCGCACAATAAGTTTTCTGTTAAATTTCTACAGCGAATGCACCTATCAATCTTTTCAATTGACTCGGAAAGAACTTTGACTAGTCGCTTAGCTGATAGCTTATCTCTCTCTATTAAGAATAAAGCCATCCGCTGCGCCGATTTCTTTCCTACTCCTGGAAGGCAGCATAAACTCTGTATAAGTTGATTAAAAAGTGGGCTTTGCATATAGTTTTATACATCCAACATTCTTAAAGTGGGATTTTAAATCCCGGCGGCAAGTTTAATCCTCCTGTAAGCTTGGACAAGGAGTCACTTTGACCGTTCTCGACTTTTTTAACGGCATCATTAATAGCGGCTGTTATTAAATCCTCTATAATAAATTTCTCCTCCTTAATCAGATCAGAATCAAGTTCTACCTTGCGAGCATCAAAGCGACCCGTCATAGTGATTTTCACCAAGCCGCCCCCAGATTCACCCATGACCTCTCTATCTGATGCCTCTTGCTGTAAATCGGCCATCTTCTGTTGCATTTCTTTAGCTTGTCGAAGAAGCTCTTCCATACTCATTTCATTGGACCTCCTTGGGAACAACACTATCTAAATCAATGGAACCATCAAACAGCTGTTTAAACTGCTTAATCTGATCATCTTTATTCAATGCAATAATCACACGGTTCTTGTTATCCTCAAAGCTACGAGACGCCTCTAATCTCGGAGTATCTGTCTCAACTATTCCAACATCAATTGATACCCGAAGGGTCCAGCCAAAATAATTACTCAACAGCTCAGCTAAGGCCATTTCATGTTTCTTAGAGAGTAGATTGGCATAACCCGAATCTAGTATAAAAAATATCTTATCATTCTCTATTCGGGAAAAAATACAATTCTTAGCTATTTCACCAAGGGCCCCTCCAATATCCAGATGCCTACAAACTGACGACCAATGTCTACCCTCGAATCTCTCTAATAGTGGAAGATCAACTTTCTTACTAGAGGATAACTCCAAAGACAAACCTGAACGGCCCTCTTCATCTCGACTGGATATTGATTGCTCCGCGATTATTTGACCATCTGGTATTGCAATGGTAGCAGATTTGTAATTTTTGTCTTCTTCAACCAACGTTTTATTTTTAATATACTTTTGATCCTCGCTCAAGCACTTTATTTCGCTTTCATTGTCACTTAATTCCTCTTTCGGTCGAAACGCAAGCGCCCTAAGTATAATCATCTCAAAGCCTATTCTAGGATCTGGAGCCATTTGGAGGTCATTCCGTCCCAACAAACATATTTGATAAAAAAGTTGAACATCTTCCTTACTGACCTTTCCAGCCAAGTTCTCAATTACGTGATGACTATCGCCACGGTCTTCATAGCTTTCAGGTACGATTTGATAAATAGAGATTTGATGCAGCAGCACCAAGATATCTTCGAGGGCACAATCATAGTCCGGAGCATGCTCGTCCATTATCCCTATAACTTTTAGCAATTCGCTACCATTTCGTTCAGCCAGAGCTGAGCAAATATCAACAATGAAATTTTTTGTTATGGATCCCAACATAGCGCTAACGAACTCGACAAGAACGTGTCCGTCTCCATACCCGATGGCTTGATCTGTTAATGTGAGCGCGTCACGCATACTTCCGTTCGCTGCCCGCGCGAGCCCTCTCACTGCCTCATTATCAAATGGAATTTTTTCATCTGCCAAAACGAATTTAAGGTGTTCCGATATTTTCTCCACTGCAAGATTTTTTAAGTTAAATTGAAGACATCGCGAAAGAATTGTGACTGGGAGCTTCTTGGGCTCAGTAGTTGCAAGTAAAAACTTTACGTGAGGTGGAGGCTCCTCTAAAGTTTTTAATAGAGCATTGAAGCTGTTGACGGATAGCATATGAGCTTCATCGATTAAGTAAATCGTAAAACGAGACTTGCTCGGCGCGAAATGAAGTCTGTCAAGCAGTTCTCTGGTGTCTTCAACTTTGGTTTTTGATGCAGCATCAACCTCAATGAAATCAATACTCCTACCCTCATCAATTTCTGTACAGGATGAGCAACTACCACATGGCTTAGAGCTAATTCCAGATTCGCAATTGAGGCATTTGGACAATACTCGAGCAATAGTTGTCTTTCCAACACCACGAGTACCAGAGAATAAATATGCATGATGCAGACGATTATTATTAAGTGAATTACTCAAAACTCGGAGCACATGCTCTTGACCCGCCATTTCTGAAAAGTCTTTAGGCCGCCACTTTCTTGCCAGCACATGATACCCCATCAAGAATCTCCGAGTATGTGGAAAAATATAATCGAAACTAAGACAACAATATCAGCAGATCGCAAATCGAAAGAAGCGGCAGTAATCCTAGCAAGCATAATAATGTACCGAAAAAATGGAGGTGACCCCCAAAAGCCAAACCTCAGCACAGCGCTGTTCCACTACCGTTGCTCCCTCCCGGGCCTGGCGGGGTTCGCAGTTAGCGCTTGCAAGGGGACCTCCGGGAGCCACCATTACTAGCCTAATTATCAATAGTTTTTAAACGTGTTGCAACCAGCTGGCAATCCTCGAAGCTCAAAGCAATCAAATAGCTCGAAGTTATATGCATCGCGCCGCATTTTTCCATGCGAAGTTGGCAAAGCTTAACTTCGTTCAAAACATTTAAAGTGTTGGTTCGACAAACCGAATTATCTTTTCAGATATAAGCTATCAAACAATAACGAATTCTACTCAACCTTTTCACTATGGATATCGCTCTCCGTAACACCTGCCATGAAAAGTTACACACAAATAATCTTTGTAAGTCATAGTGCTGGCGATCGGTTAAGCCACCCCATAAAGTGAAGAGCTCTCTCAGCTGAATAAGCTATTGCACCAACCGTTCGATTCAGCTGCGAAGCTTAGAGGATAGCTTGTTTGGAGAATTTATCGTCAGGACACCACATGTCATCTCGTGACAATACCGCCTCCTTTGATTTCAAATCAAATACTTAAGTGAGTTTTCACTGAATATTTATCTTTTGAGTATTCTAGAAGTGTCAAAGTCCTGTCGAACGCAAAAGACTATTCACTCAACCTTTATATTCAAGACCCGCATTAAAAATACCGATTGCTTGCGGTTTTCCTAAGTCCATCGCTAGTTGCCTAGCGCTTTTCACATCGTCACTGCGAAGACGTTCTAAGTTATCCAAGTACTCTTCATCAATATCGCCAGTGATGTAATTTCCATCAAATACTGAGCACTCAAATCGGCATATCTCGGGATTTCCCTCTGATGCCGCCGCTACAAGGTCTTCTAAATCTTGATACACAAGCCAATCTGCTCCTATAGCCTCACAAACAGATTTGTCTGTACGACCATGCGCAATCAACTCTGAGGCAACCGGCATGTCGATTCCATAAACATTTGGAAAGCGAACACCCGGAGCTGCTGAAGCGATATACACCTTTTTTGCACCGGCGTCCCGAGCCATTTGAATGATTTCTCTTGACGTTGTTCCACGAACAATCGAATCGTCTACTAAGAGAACATTTTTATCTGTAAACTCTAGACGCACTGCGTTCAGTTTTTGTCTCACTGACTTTTTACGCTCTTTTTGCCCAGGCATTATGAAAGTTCGGCCAATATATCGGTTCTTCATATAACCTTCTCTAAGTTTTACACCCAACCGCTCTGCTAATGCCTGTGCAGAAACGCGACTAGTATCCGGTATAGGAATTACGACGTCAATATCATGATCAGGCCATGACTTTAGAATTTTTTCCGCCAATCTTTCTCCCATTCTGAGCCGACATTTATAAACTGAAATATTGTCAATCATAGAATCTGGACGCGCAAAATATACGTGCTCAAAGATGCATGGACACAGTATCGCGTTGTCTGAACATTGTCGGAGATGCAAGTTTCCTGCTTTATCTATAAAAAGGGCTTCGCTAGGCTTCAGATCACTGACAAAATCAAAGCCTAAACTATCCAACGCAACACTTTCTGAAACTACTGCGTACTCGGTGCCTTCTGAGGTCTTCCTTCGCCCATAGCACAGCGGCCTGATACCAAAGCGATCTCGGAAAGCAAATAATCCTTGATTAGCTATTAATCCAACCACCGCAAAAGCGCCTTTACACCGAGCGTGGACATGCTCAACTGCGCTAAAAATATCCCCACTATCGGGCAGCAACTTGCCTCGCACTTGCAGCTCGTGCGCAAATACATTAAGCAATATTTCAGTATCAGAATCGGTGTTCAAATGACGTAAATCCATTCTTTTAATATCACGCCGCAAGTTATCAGCGTTAGTTAGGTTGCCATTATGAGCAATACATATGCCGTAGGGGGAGTTTACATAAAGTGGTTGAGCCAAAGCCGGCCCAATACTTCCTGCTGTTGGGTAACGCACGTGTCCAATTCCTAGGTTTCCAACCAACTGCACCATGTCCCGCCGGTGAAAGACATCTCTCGCGAGACCATCAGACTTGCACTGGTAGAATTGACCATTTTTTTCCGTGACTATTCCAGCAGCATCTTGTCCCCTATGCTGCAAAACCGTTAGCGCGTCATACAACGACAAGTTAACATCATTTACTCCAAAAATTCCTATAACTCCGCACATCTATTTGCTCCACGAAAACAAATATTTTGATAACTCAAGAAACGTGTCTATACCCCACTGTTCGAATTCTTTAAATACTGGAATAAGCACTGAAGAACTCCACCAGTCTTCTTGATTTACTAGAAAAAAAACCGGGAGCACAATCACCAGTGCTAGGACGATCAATGCACCTTTCAGGAATCCGAATCCAAAACCGAGCAATGAATCAACACTCCCCAACCCTATGTTATTAAATATTTTTTTTGCCGCAGAACTCAAAAAGTGACCAATAATTAAAGTAGTAATGAATAAAAGAGCACTTGAGACACCTGATCTTATCGTTTGAAATGGAACATACTCTATCAACATATCAGCCACTATTTGACCAAAGGACATCGTGACAATAAAGGCACAGATCCATGTGACAAGAGAAAGTGCTTCAACGACAAACCCTCTAAATACACTTATTATAGAGGTTAAAAAAATGAAAGAAATAATAGCATAATCCACGGTCATAAATGACATCAGCTTATTACTCTATGAAGAAAACTCGCGTGCATACAGGTAAATCCTTGACTCGACGCCCAAATTTTGATCAACCATAATTTTTTTTGTTTCAGCGAGCCGGAAGTCAAGTATTGGCCCAACATAAATATCGTACGAGCTGCTATCATCTTCCAGCCGAACGAATCCTCTTTCACCCAGCTTACTTAAAGCTTCGAGTATACTTCTAGCTGCAGGTTTAGCCTCAACATTCTTCACTAATAGAAACCATAGATTTGGCTTGCTAGCTTCTAAAAACTCTAATGGGGGCACCTCCATAATATCAATCAAGTGAAGATGTTCACTAGCATATAATTCTTTGGCTTGTGTAGTAAGATCAGAATAAGAAAATTCGTCAAATATTTCGCTCAAGTACTTTTCTAGTTTAGGTGACCTTGGAATATCTGGCTTTGAGTCTATCTGCGTAACAACTGACCAGTTGCCCACTACTCTCCACAATCCGAAAAGTAGCATTGTGACAAAAATAACCTTAGACACATTCTGCCAGCGATCCATTCTAGCCTTCCTGCCATCTAGCTATAAACTTTAAAATAGAAGCAACGACGTGGAAAGAACCAAAAGCTACTATAGTATCGCCCGCGACAGCTTTTTCGTAAGCAGCTAAAAAAGCATTTTCCAGAGAAGGAAAATAGTCTGATCTTAAACCCCGTGCGATAAGATCACCCCGCAATTTTCGGGCATCAGTCGCTCTGCTAGAATCATGAATTTGTGCTACATACCAAGAACTTACCAACTTTGAGAGAGGAGCAGTAATTCCTATCCAATCCTTATCTTCAAGAACTGACGCAACCGCAAAGAGGCTTCCACTAAGCGAAGACAAGCGTTTGGCTAACAATGTCGCCGCCGCCGGATTATGAGCAACATCCAGGATAATAGAGATATCGCCAATCGATATGCGCTGAAAACGCCCGGTAAGCTCCAACTTAGACAAAGCTAATCGGCATGTATTTGAATCAAGAAGAATACCACCCGCGAGAAGAGATTGTAACGCTATTGCCTTATTTTCTGCGAAGCCACAGTCTCCAAGCAACCCGGAAACAAGAAAGTCGGTATTACCCGCTCTACAGTTTACAGTGAAATCACTATTTTTTTTAGAAATATCAAACTCAATGCCCAATCTAAAGAGAACTGCTCCGGTCGGTATCAAAAGCCTATCGAGCTCGTCAGAGCTCCTTTCTCCCCAAATTAATGGCTTGTTATTACGAGCGATCCCAAGCTTTTCAACGGCAATTTCTGCCGTTGTGGATCCAAGCCAGAATTCATGATCCAATGCTATGCTGGTAACGACGGCTACGTCAGGTGATATAATATTCACAGCATCTAAACGCCCTCCTAAACCGACCTCTAAAACACGGACTTGCACCGAAAGAGTCTCAAAAATCCATAGCGCCGCCAGTGTAGAAAACTCAAAATATGTTAATGCCACAGTGTTGCGTTCGCTTTCTATTAATTCGAAGGCCTCTACAATAATTTCGTCGCTCACAGGTACTCCAGAAACCCGAATACGCTCGTTAAAAGCGAATAGATGCGGCGATGTATAGGTGCCAACATGATAACCATGTGCTTGCAAAACGGACTCCATGGCCATAACGCAAGATCCTTTGCCATTAGTACCTGCCACAGAGAAGGTTAACGCTGAATCTGACACCCAAGCACTACTCCTTCTAAGTCTGCTATTTACTCTATTCCACACCGCTGCAACACGATTCAGGGATAAATCTATTTCTTTCCTATGCATGCATTGGAGTCTTGTAAGCCAACACTCAAGAATACTTTTACGATCCATGAATTTAAGTTTGATTTAACAATTTGGACAAAAGATTTGCTACTCGAGCACGCAAGTGCGCGCGCTCTATTATCATATCAATATGGCCATTAGATAATAAGAATTCACTTCGTTGGAATCCGGGCGGTAGTTTTTGTCGGATTGTTTGTTCAATGATATTGGGACCAGCGAAACCGGCGCGAGCCCCCGGCTCGGCAATATTGACGTCTCCCAACATAGCAAGGCTCGCTGATACACCACCATAAACAGGATCCGTCATTATCGATATATAAGGATTACCCGAAATCCTCAAACGTTCCAACACAGCACTTGTCTTAGCCATTTGCATCAACGATATCAGAGCTTCTTGCATACGAGCACCGCCAGTTGCGGTAAAACATATCAGTGGAAAACTCTTTTTTAATGCCGTATTCGCCGCAATAGTAAACTTTTCTCCAACTGCTGCCCCCATTGAGCCGCCATGGAAAGCAAATTCAAAAGCACACACAACAACATTAATGTTATTTAGTTTGCCCTCCATCGCAATCAATGCGTCTTTTTCGCCAGTGACTTTTTGAGCCTCTATAATGCGATCTTTATATCGTTTTACATCTCTAAACTTGAGACGATCAATGGTTTCAATGTTTATTCCAATTTCATTTCGTACCCCAGCATCAAGAAAGATATCGATACGGCGGCGCGCACCAATTCTCATGTGATGGCCGCATTTGGGGCACACATCAAGATTTTTTTCCAGTTCGGGACGATAAAGTGGAATATTACATTTCGGGCACTTTTTCCAAAGACCCTCAGGAATGGTGCTACTGCGACTTGTAAAAATTGGACCCCTTGGTCGTATTCGGCTCAACCAATTCATAGTTCGCACCAAGTTATGAGAAAGATCCAGTTTAACATGCAAAGAGGTATAATCATGCGAGCAAATTTGAATTAAATCATCCCTTAACGTTTTGTATAAATAACTTAACTAAATAAGGATCTTTTATTCCAGGTGAGGATTCGACGCCTCCACTTATATCTACCATATAAGGATGAACCGTTTGAATGGCATCTTTTACATTCTCGCACGTAAGACCACCCGCAAGAATTAGAGGAAAATTACGTTGTTTTGGTAGTCTAGACCAATCGAAACGAATACCAGTGCCGCCGTATAATTTGTCGTCCCATGAGTCAAAAAGAAACCCTCCTTTCGCTTCATAATTTTTAATCGCAGATGATATATCCAAGTCGGCCCGCATTCGGATAGCACGGATAAACGGATAATTAAACTGGTTGCAAAATTCGGGGGACTCGTCGCCATGGAATTGAAGAAAAGTCGGTTTCAAATGTTCGATAATCTTGTAAATACGACTCGTGGATGCATTTACAACTAAAGCTATGGAACAAACTCCTGAATCAACGGTTGATATAATATCTTTAGCGAGTTGAAACCCTACTTGCCGCACACTCGATTCATATAGCACAACTCCGATCGCATCAGCTCCTGCTCTTTGGGCCTGCTCGGCTTGCTCTGGGGTAGTGATGCCGCATATCTTTACTTTTACATTCATTACGATGTTTTCGGTGATTCTTTTAATAAACAGGCACGCCCAAGGACCCATTGAGAAAAATAGGCCCGGCACGAAATACAGGAAGCCTAAACATCGTTGGATATTCGACACCCACAAGAAAAAGACCATTAGGCGAAGCGGTCGCCGGCGCCTTTGAACGGTCTCCATCCTCTATGAGCCGCGAAATCCAATCCGCAGATCTTCTTCCGGTACCTACTTCTAACAAGGCTCCCATTATGTTCCTGACCATGTGAAGTAAAAAAGCATTTGCTTTGATTTCGAAGACAAGCAAATCATCACAATCAAATATATTAGCCGTTATGACTCGCCTGTAACTTGAGTGCGATTGACATGCTGCTCCTCGAAAACAAGAAAAATCTCTCTCACCTAAAATAAAGTGACAGGATTTTGCCATTGACTGTAGGTCAAGGTCAGATTTCACCCAAGTAACAAAGTTTGTCAAAATCGCCGGTTTTGTCGGTGTATTAGCAACTACATACCTATAAGTTCTGGAAAGGGCGCTAAACCGCGAATGGAATTTAGGAGATACCTCGCCCACCCATTTTATATTTACACTGTCAGGAAGTTTACTATTTCCGCCTCTGATCCAACTTTGACCAGATCGAACGGCCTGTGAATCAAAATGTACAACTTGATAATCACCATGCACTCCACTGTCTGTTCTCCCAGCCGGCGCAACAATAACTGGTGCTCCCGCAACAAAACTCAGTGCACTCTCCAGCTCCGCCTGCACTGTATGACTGTGCTTTTGTCGCTGGAAACCGCAATAATTACTACCGTCGTAGCTAACAATGGCAGCATATCTTTTAAGGTCTAAAGGAAACGCTGCTTCCTCATGAACCAACGCATTTGGCGTATAATGCCACTCAGACATAATTCAATAAACCACTATAATTTTTTAACCATTAATCTTGCTCTTTC
>PCCK01000017.1 GCA_002731695.1 Porticoccaceae bacterium | reverse complement strand
AGCGGTTCACTCGCTCGGAATGCGCCCCGCAAGAAACGTTTGCGGCGAAGTACGCGGTCTTCAGTGACATAAAATATTTGTTGTTGGTAGCTTCGTATAGAATCACAACAGGTTATCATAGCCGAATTCAATATTTCTGAGCCCGTTGCAAGCTGTAAAACTGGCGGTGTTGCCACAACATAGTGCTGCGTTGCACTCAGGCGCAAGTGGATGCCTGAATGCGCGGACCTCACAAGCAAAACGTCGGTGCCCTCTAAGATCTTTTGACCTCCGCAAATAGACTGGCCAGCGGCGAGATTGTTTCGGCCATCCAAGGGTGCTGCAAACACATGCTCATGCGCCTCGCCGATCAAGTTAAAACACAAACTGGGTCGTTCCATTAACTCAGTGCTGGGCAGACTGCCTGAGCCGAAAAAGCCTGCGAGGCGGATTTCTTGGCGCAGGCGATCAAGCGCAAAACGGCCACCTTCATGGGCCTCTTGGTCGCGCTGTATTTGCCTTAATACGCGCAAACTATTCGCATTAAGATCGACCATGCCCCAGGTGATTAAAAGCCCCAAAGAAGCCGCCAGCAAAAGCTCTGGCAGGGTAAAGCCGCGCATATACCGCCCGTTTGAATGCCAAATAAGCGGGCCCATCATAATTGCTGTGCGGAGAGATAAATCACCGTTTTTAAACTGCGGCGCAACGCGTCATTAGCGCTCGGCGCCCCGAGCTCACAACTTACCTTGACTGAGCCCGTATCGACAAGTCCTTCCCAATCTGGGGTAAGTTGATAAGCATCGCCCGACTCAATGACCAGCAAACACAAATGCGGATTGCTTAATTACGCATGCAACGAGTGATTTACAGAGGCGTTTATGAGCAACAAAAGGCTCGAAGAACTGGGCATCTGAGTTTTGTCGAAGGCGACTTGCTCTACAATATTTTGCAAAAGCAATTGCGCATGCGTTCGCATGCGCATGTCTAACGCATTTTTTTGCAAATGAAGGTACAGCTGCATATGTCCAACCGCAATTCCTGCGACGATTAAAAGGCTCAAGGCCACCTCTAGCATCAGATATCCAGAGACCCTCGCCTTGCCGTTCAGGGGACTCATGCAATACTGTGTTATGTTCATCGCTCCCACGGCCCAAGAGTCACACCTAAATCACCCATTGTGATGGTTTCTAACGCCCCCGCCTTTGGTATCGCGCGAAACCGATAAGAAGAGCTGCGCACATGCGCCTCGGGGAAATCAATACTTATGCGATAATGTTGCTCTACCGACGCATTCGGCTTTGTGTCTAAATCGGCCAGATTTTCAGAATATTTGCCAAACTTTAGACGGTACTGAGTTTGCAAACTGGCAATTCTTAACAAATACGTTTGTGCCTCTGCACGGTGTATACGGTTCAAATTTTTCTGGTAAAAAGGGCGTACCGCCGTAACTAACACAGTAACTAAGGCCGCTACAAAAAGCATTTCCAATAAGGTCATACCCTCCTCGACATGACATTTTCGACGTCTTGAAAGTTCGTATAAGCTCCGCATCGCTACCTCCGAGTAATACTGGCGACCCGCATAAAGTCCATATCCGCGCGGTTATGGGGTAATCATGCCCTACGTCTTGTTTTACCCTAATTGCGATTTGACGACACTTTGGATCATCGAGCACGCATTTGACGGACTAGGGTGGCTTACGCCGTCTTTTGACATCGGTTAAAGTAGGCGTTGTCGACATCGAGCGCGGCAGAAAGTCTGATTCGACCACTTCGATAGAAAACCACTTGACGTTGGTATGTATTCTTTTTGTCACCCCAGAAGACCAGAAAATTTCCTGACTCCAAGGCGTCTCCCGTCGCCGCAAACCGAACATAACGCCTTCGTGACGCAAATAATCTGATCGAAAGTCGATGCTCATCGAGGTTCAAATCACGAACAATNGGCTCACCTACATTATGTTGTCGGCTAAGGTCTGCATCCAAAAAAATCAAAAGCCGTGTCGCGCCTTCCAATNCACATNNACTNCGATCATCTGCCAAACATAATGTCCAAACACGCTGTTGTGCCCGTGCCGTAGATCGCGTTAATTCAAGCGCTCGACGGCTTTGCCAGACTTACAGGTCAACGCGCCGATGCGCTAACACCTCGCCAACACCCACCCGCGCAGCAGATGCCACCAACGCTAGAATACCTACCGTGAAGAGACATTCGAGTAGCGTAAAGCCGAGCGTGTGCCGTGCCTGAGCCAAAACTGGGGGAAATAACACATCTGTACTCCCTGCATCAACGAAGGTTGTGCATGTCGATGATCGCCAAGCGACTGCTGTGACTTTACCTGAGCGTCTGTTGAAAAAATGCGGTATACAACACAGAGCAGATCAAAATAACGTTGCTACGACCCACAGCGTGCAGCAACTGCGCTAAGGACTGGGACTGGCACTGGCGCAATGGTAGGCGAACTTATTCACTCACCAGGCCATATCAGGCAGTTTTTAACAAATAGCTTACTTCAAGAGCTTAGGGTCTTTTTGTCGGGCATTCGCCTGCATTCTTAATTCGTCATATTTCTTTTCGGCTCGCAAAAATATGCGAGCTAACGCTATCTGCTTTTCCAACTCATTACGACTTTCCTTATCTTCATCATCATTCACCGACAACAGGCGGGCTTGTAAGTGTTGAAAAATTTTCGCCTTGTCGTCCATCCTCTCCACTCCATCGTGATGTTATTCCTGCGGATTAATTTTCTGCCATAACTTGTTACGCTCGGGTTCTGTCCGAACAGGGTTCTCGCGATAACTCGAGATACTACTATAAAGACCTTCAACTGCTTTTTCTATGTCCTCTAAGTCGACTTTTTCAGAATTAAAATCAAACCAAAGATCAACGAACTTTTCTTCTATCTCGGTGCGAAATTGCTTATCCATATTTACGTCTCCAACGATTATTAACTCTGAATTTAAAAATGATATTTATAGCTGCCGTATTCTTCTAAAATTTATTTCTTTCGACCCACAAATCTAGCGCGTCGTCATAAAACCAATCTTTTTTTGACTTAGGCTTCGCAATCGCTTTCGCCTGATCCCAAAACACTCTTCCGCCCTCAGACTCTTTTGTCAGTCCCAGTAAAATCTGTTGAAAGTGCTCCAATGTCGCCATCACATTGTGTTGTTGCTGAGTGACGGTTCCGACCCGATTTGCGTGGTCGACAACCAAGGTTTTTTGAGCCCCTTTACCCTCCCACAAATAACGCGGAATGATCTTAAATTTTGTAATCCTACCTACTGTCATCGAGCAACTCACTTCTGCCAACTGACCTTTGGAAAATTGCTCCCTATTAAGAATAGTCCAGTTTTTCGATGCGTAGTACTTCTCAGCCCGTGATTCTGGTTTTGTGATATATCCATCCCACTCCTGAATTGAATTCTCGATAGTTTTAATGGAAATTATCAAGTACTTTTCCCAAATTGGCAGTCGAGGCGTTTTCTTTTTTCGTCCTCGCCCAACGGGTTTTGGAACTACTAAGCCATCCTTTAAGAAATCGAAATTCACATCAATTATTCTCATTGGTTATGAATATTTTTTTTGCTTTTTAAGCATAATTGTTTTTAATTAGTACAAAATTTGTGCATTTATAGCAATTTATACGTTTAAGTTCAATGAAAATAAATATAAAAAATTTGATATTGTATATATTTATCAATTTTTTTTGATTATTTTATAATTAGATTCGATATCTAAATCTATTAAATTACGCATTTAATAGAATTTATACATCATTAATTTTTGTTTTCGCCGCTATTTTACTCGAATATTTTATTCATTTTTTAGATTTTTATTTGTGAAATCTTAGCCATTTTTTCATCTAGTATTTTTTTATTAAAAAAAGAAAAACGACGGAAAGTCGTAATTTTGGCGTTCATTGGGATATGGAAAAAACGAAAGTATTAAGGAACGAACTTTGATCTGTTGCCCAACGCATTTGACAACGACAGGCACGGTTAGAGTTCAAGCAACTCCTGGACGCAAGTTTGTGTGATCAGTGGGGGTCTTTGCTGAATACGCAAAGAACATCACTGAAATACTGAATCACAGACAATGTTTTAGAGCAGCATAAACATGCTAGCGGATAGCTTCCGGTTCAAAAGGGCCCACGCCTCTAAACCCTAGGCGGCCCAGTGCCGAGCACGCTTTGGATGCCATAATCTTCGTATGGTGGACACAGTCATGGGGTAAATGTGATGTGCAGATGGGTGTTTACGTATCGATGGTGATGGTGATGGTGATGGTGATGGCTACAGAAAATTTCTACCCTTTTAAAAAGCCAACGAAATAGCCTAAGGCCTATCGGTTCTTGCCAATATATTAATCTGTAAAATCTGTAAAAGGACTGTATCCATCAAACTACCTAAAAATGTCAGAATCCCACGACAACGCGTCAATATGACGTGTACCCGTTGCCATCTGAACCACACAACGCGCACTTAAGGTGGCGAAAAACTCACACGGTTGAGCCCATTGATCATCCGAATTTGGGCTTCTTTCGGTAATTGCGCGCCCCACTGCACGAGGCGTTAAACTTGCGTAACGTTGAGCGTCCTTTGACTTTGCACGCTCGTCTACCACAGTTATCTAAGAGCGAGGCAGTCTGGACGAACATCTTTCTAATTCACGTCTCAACATCGTCATCTGCTGCCGTTTGCTTACGCGAAATAAAACGTCTCAGTGTCTGCTGCATTAAAGAGTCATACGCGTGGATCGACCGATAATAATAGTAGAGCGTCATTAGAATAATCACCAAGCCTTCATAGCTAGGCTCTAACGCTAGAATCACCGTAATGTAGATAATAATTGGGATAGGGGCGTCCTCAAAACAGTGTTTTTTACTGAGCCAGTTCAACACGTCGCAGCTATCTAGTGCGGCCTTTGCGATTCAAATTCTACAAAGCCAGAAACCCGGCATCCGATTTTTTAACATCGCCGCCTAACGAATCAACCTCTTAACGATCCATACATCTTGCCAACTTGGCATCTCTATTCGTTCACACAATAACTCAACGCGTATCCAGAATAAGACAGGCCTACAACACATCTACTCAACCACACTGAGCCATGCGCGTGCAAAAATACCAAATCCATCCTTACACATTATCGCCACCGCGCCTGCGATTTGTGAAGGAACAACTCCTGTGATGCCATGGCTATTTTATGATAACCCCTGCCATTTTTTGTATTCCACAGCGATACCGCAAAACCGCCGGCACTATACGGCAACGAAGAAGGTGCTCTGTATCCTCATCAGTCATTTCATGGAACGCGATGGGACACTTTTCACCCTCCCTTCTTTCAGAATTTGCCATTTTTCACCATCGTTTAGACCAGTCAGTTAAAATATTACGTGTGACGTCTGATTGTAAGCAAGATTACCCTTATATTTTACGACATCTTTTGTTGACATTCGTATGATTAGTCGAAAAGGCCGTTGATTTTTATCTACAGCCGTTGAGGATAGAACAAGCAAATAAAAGCTCGTTGAATCGCCACTGCCTATCACAATGATCTGGCACAACTGTCTGTCGGTTTGAGCTAATCGTTGATCCCCTCTAACTTAAAGCGACGATCTAGTGCAAACCTGCCAGCGCCTCCTGTTATTAAAAGACCCAACATTAGCGCCCAATAAATATGCTCTGAAAATGAGCCATAGGTAAATTCGATCACCGCGGTGATCACCAGCAAGGGTAACGCCGCCAAGCGCGTCAACAAGCCCAGCGCGATAAAGACTGGCATCACCAACTCAAAGAATGTTGCAGACAACGCAGCAAACGTGACTGACAAAAAAGGCACCGCATATTCATATTCAAACAACAGCAGAGTGCTGTCCCAATGGCTAATTTTTGTGAGCCCTGACAGGAAAAATACCTTGGCCATCCAAACCCGAATTAACGCTAGGATAACATCCTGCAGTTTGTACATTTTATGACTAATCTTTCGATAAACCACTTTTGCATTTTTCATAGTACGTCCTGTACTGATCAGTTAATCCTTGCATAACACTTCGTTGCAATGGGATCAAAAATTACACACCCTCTTATTTTTACTCTATAATAATCGTAAATAGGTCGCTAAAAAAAAAGGTGAATTTCAAAATAAAGAGCTATTCCTCAAGGATGAATGAACATGACCGCAGACACACTTGGAACATCGCTAACTCTCGACAACAAGCTTAGGCATCAGACGCTCATGGTGTTAACACAAGCGGGGGACAGTGCAGCTCCTTGTGGCCGTGGCAGGCTTGGCAAGGGACTTTTTAGCCACTCGGACCCACACAAAATGTGACATAGATGATCTGACCCAAGAGATTCTGATTACAGTCCACAAAGCGCGGCATACTTACGACCCACGAAAACCCTTTTATCCTTGGCTCTATGCTATTTTTAACTACCGCTTTAACGACTACTTACGGGGTCACTATCGGCTGGGCAAGCATAAAACGCGCCAACTCAATGACACAGACGACACGAAAGACCACTCCGATCTCGCAGAAACTCTGGAGTGCAATAATCTTCTCTCAACGTTACTGTCATGTTTGCTGCCAAAACAACGAAGTATCGTTGAAATGTTATATATTCACGAAAATACGGCACAAGAAATTTCACAAGCATGAAGTATTTCGGTGTCAAACGTCCGTACGTCCGCACATCGAGCCATGAAACTGCTGAGATCAGAGACGACTAAATTCAGTGACTAAAAGGCGACGCTTGATTGATAAGCTCGCAGGTAACATGCAGACGCCTGTCGCGCGTCCATTCAAAATTTTTCATCAAAGTTCGGCCACAATACTTGTTCTGGGCAGCTATATTGTACTAATGATCGCAGCCTTTGGTCTTCGGGAAGATTGGCCAGAGCAGCGTCTCAGCACCGCTAATTCATTAGAACTGTTGCTCTGCATAATCCTTATATTTGGCGCTGGAATCAGTGCAATGGTATTTTCCGTCCCCCGAAATACAGATCACACCCCAAGCCGACTATTGCCCTGGATCAGTCTCGTTATGGGGATTGTCATATGGATTTCCGGAGACATTAAAATTTCTGACTCGTTCAACTCAGCGCAAAACCTGCAACTGTCCATTATGTCGCTTGGCGTCATTTCGAGTGCGCTACCGGTCGCCTGTTTTTTACTCTGGCAAATTAGACAGGGCTACCCTACTCAACTGGGTTTTGTTAGCTGCATGGCCTTACTGTCTGCTAGCGCCACAGGTTACATAATCATGTGTGTAACACACCAGTCGGAGAGCTTCGCCGACATCTTTATCTAGTGTTGTTCGCCTATTTTACTCGTTGGACTCTTCGGGATAGCACTTCCCCGAACTGACCCAAAATGATGGTAGGGCGTTTTTTGTAACGTTTTTGCTAGACATAACGAAAGAGTAAAAAAGTAAGGAAAACTTTATTTTGTCACCCTTAATATGGAGAAGGAAATCATGAAAAAATTGCATTATTCATCCCAGCTGCCGCGTTAGTCGCGACGGTCGGCATACTCAGCCTAAATAGCACCGATGCCGCAGCAGCCAAGAAAAACATGGAAAAATGTTATGGCGTAGTCAAAGCGGGTAAAAATGACTGCGCGAATATTAGTCAATCGCACAGTTGCGCTGGCCAATCAAAGCTTGATGGAGATCCGGGTGAGTGGGTCTATCTGGCCGAGGGGAAATGTAGCAGACTGGTCGGCGGCTCGTTAACCGGCAGTGCAATTCAATTATTTTGTGTATAAATGAAAAAGAGCCCGCTGGGCTCTTTTTCATTTCGATTTAACCTGAACGCGCCTCTCGCCTTGGCGATAAGTTAAAAAAAATGGTGGAAATAACGGCCTGATAACATGCATACAATACCTCAACTCGGCTTTGGGCTAAGCTTACGCAATCAACACTGGAATGATGTACTGACCGAACAACCCAAAGATGTACAGTGGTTTGAGATCATTTCCGAAAACTTTATGCATGATCACGGCTACCCCCGAGAGGTATTGGCAAAAGTCAGGGCCTCCTACCCAGTTGCTATGCACGGCGTTTCGCTCTCCATTGGCAGCAGCGACCCGATCAACAAAACGTATCTCAAGAGCCTCAAGGCGCTAGCAGATTGGCTGCAACCTGCATGGATATCGGACCATATCTGCTGGACCGGCGTCAATGATATCAACACGCACGACTTACTTCCGGTGCCCTATACGGAGGATGCGCTAACGCACATGGTCAGCAAAGTGCATCAAGTGCAAAACTATTTGGGTCAGCGGATTTCATTGGAGAACCCGTCGAATTACTTGGCATTTTCTGAAAACACAATGACCGAATGGGATTTCATTATCCAGCTATTAGAACAGGCGGATTGCTTATTACTCCTAGACATTAACAACATTTATGTCACCTGTTTCAACCACAAACTAAACCCTCAAACTTACATCGATGCAATACCCGCCCATCGAATTGGCCAAGTTCATTTAGCTGGGCATGAATATCACGGCACGCATACTATCGATACCCATGATCGTCAAGTCAGTCAGGATGTGCTCGCGCTCTATGCTTACACCATGCGCACCAAAGGCCAGAAAAACACGATGGTCGAATGGGACAATAATATTCCAGACTTAGCGACCCTACGGGCAGAATTAGACCGTGTTCGACAGTTTAATGAAGAGAGCGCACTGGTTGACTTCAGCGGCGATCACACACAACCCAATGCGGCTAACGCCACCCCCTTCGATGCGTTAATGGGTCAGTTTCAGTCCTGTGTTTTAAAAAACCAAGAACCCGGTGCTTGGGCTCATCACCGAGAGGATTTTGCCGCTAATAAGCAACTCAATGTCTATTAATATGCGTGTCGCAAACGCTTGTATGACGCCATCGTAGACACCTACCCACAAACATGTGCGGCGATGGGGAGTGACGGTTTTAGTCTTCTCGTCAGAACTTTTATCGAGCACACACCCTCAACTTTTTATGCAATGGAAGACTATATCGAAGGGTTTTCGCCTTATCTGAAAGTGCAAAGCCCAGAGCATGTTGCAGTAATCAACGCAGAGACGGCTCATGGCGCACTGCGCAAACAACCTCAGCTCCCCCCAACACAACTCGACGCACTTGTTGATGCAGGGCCAGAGGGCTTTTTGTCTATGAATCTTAAGTTCTTGCCGACTGTCATGCTGATTTCGGATCCGCCACAGCTCCTTGTCTGCGAGGAATTACAAGTCTATCGCCAAGAGCTCTCGCTATTGGAACATCACATCCTTGGAACGATCAACGATACAAATTCTTTGGGGAAAACCCTAGAATATCTCTATCAAAACGACATTTGCACCGCCGATGATGTTCTCACCACACTACAAACAATCCTAACGGACTTCGTTCCAAAAGGGCTTTTTCAGTTAGTGCCTGGTAACGCAGCTGCGACACTTCGGGAGCAAGCCATCCAAGTTCGCCGGCGGATTCAGACTGTACCCTCGGTATCGGCAAAAAACTAGCGGGCGCTCGTGCTGCACATTATGTGCTCAGGCAAGCACACTGTTTACAAGCACGCTGTTTAATGGACGAACATACACATGTCTGCACCCAAGCCTTTCAAGGCCGACACTCAAGCATACAACGTGAAACTGGGTATTGCTGACCCCAGGTTTTCTTGCCGATTCGAATTTTATTAAAAGTATCCGAAAAGGAGTGTACCAAAGGGTAGACTTTGGCGCGGCGGGGTTGTGATCGTAAAAAAGAATGCAAATTTACTATGCTTTCTTGTCTTCGATTTCGACGGACAATCGGTATAATTTGAGTGATCAATATTATGAGAGGTTCACTCGGTGTACAAATATCTGTTATTCGTGCTCTTGACTGCTGGTTTAGGCACGCACACCCCTGTGCCTGCCAGTGACCACACAGCAACGCCGAATAATACCTCCAGCTCGTTAGACCTTGATGGTAATGGGCGGTATGAAGCATCTAAAGACGGACTCC
>PCCK01000016.1 GCA_002731695.1 Porticoccaceae bacterium | reverse complement strand
CCCTCCCCTTACGAGGTGCCAAGTTTTCCACCTATGAAGGCGGGCACCGTGTACCCTGTGTTATGTGGTGGCCCGGTACCATTCCAGCAGGAACCGATTCCGCGGAGATTGTCACCACACTGGATTTCCTCCTCACCTTTGCATCCCTTTCAGGCGCACCGTTACCACCGGACCGCATTCTCGATGGTAAAGATATCACCGCTATGCTCCGAGCCGGCGCGGATGGAAAGACCGAATACAAAAAATTCTTCTACTGGAGCAAGAAAAACATCACCGCCTTACGCATGGGCAATTGGAAACTATGTATTCGAATCGATAATAAATCCAAAACCCGTGCCAATCCAGAATTGTTTAATCTCGCGGATGACATATCGGAAGCAAACAACCTCGCTTCACAAATGCCGGATAAAGTGACTCACATGAGCAAAATCTTATACCAGGCAGAAACCGATCAATTAACGAACTCTCAAAAATAGCCTTTTTTCTTCAGTATTATTTATTTAGGAAATCCGGTCTAAAAAGGATCCTCCTCGCCCTCGTCTTCATCCGGCAATTCGTAGACAATTTCTCCATCGGCTCCCACATGGATGATGCCATTCGACTACAAGGTTACCCTACTAGTGTTACAAGATATGATGCCTTGAAAAAACAAACTTGGTCTTATGGTTCGAGCCGTGTAGAGCTTTCAACCAAGGACGATCGTGTGATCGTGAGGAGTAATTTGGATGAAAGCCTCAAAGTCAGACCATAACCCAAGTTGGCCTACTAAAGAAAGAATCCCACTGATTCGATTATAAGACCATTGCTTCAGCGTGACTGTTTCAGCCTTAGCTCAAGTTCTTTGGTTTGTGAAATATAAATCCAAAGCAAAAGCAATCCAAGCGAGGCAGGTATAAGGCAAAAGACTCCGTTAGTTAGAACATTGTAAGCTGTATGTAATGTGGCAGGAATAAAAAGAGCAAGAAAGAGAAGTGCCCACTTCATCTTTGGAAAAAGCAGGGCAAAAGAGGCAAAGTATGCTGAGGTTCCTGCCCAAATGGCATGTAGAAAGGGTAACGAAGTCAGTCGGAGGATATTGAGGAAATAAGCGGAATCTACATCCATACCTCGATTTATCGTGAGCTGATAGCCGATACCTTCGTATATTCCGAAACTAAGCCCCGAGATCATTCCGTAAAAGACTGCAGTCCTCGGAATCAAGAGGCTACCTGGTCTGCTCAGAACAAAAAGGACAACCGCAAGTTTACAAAACTCTTCCGCCAGTCCAACCCCGAAGAACATACCGAGAACTCCACCGATACCCCCCTCTTCTATTAGTTCATGACACCATGATATCGGCGGAAAAATGCTCAGGACTAACAAGGCGGGCATAGAGAGAAAGGAAGTCAACAGAAAGCATTTGACCGCCACATTAGTTTGGACCTGTTTGGTGTGAAAAAGGTCGTGAAATAGAAAAGCCCAAAGGACCGAAGCGTACAAGGCAACCACCACATATCCGACTTCCTCCATCGCTGAAGGAAGAAGGAACATAGTAAAGATTGGTAACAAACCTACGAACATCAGGATCTGAAGAGGTCTTTCCTTCAGCCAATCTGCTTTTTTTATCTGATCCCACGGCCATAAAACATCCTTCCCCAAGCTCTTGATTCCATCTGAGATTTCACTGATTGAAAAGTTGCTATCAAGCTCTATGCCATTCGCCTTGAGAACATCCTTTAGGGATCTGTCATTAGAATCATTGGCATTTGAATCTTTTGCCAAATCAGTTGGTAAAAGCAAACCGGATTCAATGTACTGTTTGGCGACCGAAGGTTCATAGGGACCATAAGTTGTTCCGTTGCGAAATACTGTAATCATGCTGATATAAATTTTGTTTTAAAAAATCACCTATTCTATTTTCTAACTAGCCCAAGAATAAAGCCGGTTGAGAAATATGTTAAAATGTTCCCCATTGGTCAAATTTCCATCAGACCTATTATTTCTTCCCTCACCACATCATGGGGAAGTTGATGCCCTGCTTTTTCGACTACGCGTAAAATTGAGCTTTGAAAAGAATCATTGAACGCTTCCGCTACATGCAAAGGACAAACAGGGTCTTCATCTCCCAATACGATTCTCAAACTGCCAACCATGTTTGAATGAAAATTAAATTCTTCTGCGGGAACCAAGACAGGAGAAAAAAAAGTCACATGGAGGTGAGGGTTATGATGAGTCGCAATATACTTCAAGAATAGGAAAGCTCCTGCACTTACAGCGAAGACCTTGCATCCATCCCTTTTCATAAATTCACTTATTAGAGAAGATAGTTTTTTTAACCTATCTCGGGACGAAATGTATTTGCTTATTTCCATTCCCGCATAGGGTATTTTCAGATTGATTAACGCTTGGCCCAAACCATTGGTCAGCCTCCCACCTGCTCCAGTTATGTAAAAGACTTCTGGAGCCATGCCTGACGAAACCGCAGGTGGGACTGTTTCATTACTCCTAGGTCTTAAGTCCATAGCACAATATAAGGTTTCTTTTCTTAATATGATAGTTGGATACGGTGATCATTGACTCCCCTGGGGTGGTCATCCCCAGTCCTCCACCTTGTATTTGTTAACGAGGGATGATAAGCCGCCGTCGTATCCGATACCCGTGGCTTCGAATTCCCAAGAATTGCCATCTCTCACCAAACGACCCATTTCGATACAATCTGTCCAATCATCAGTAAGAATAAAGCGGCAGATTTCTTCCTCGTTCTCTTGGTTGCAGATCCGTATGTAAGGGGATGTGCTCTGGCTCAAATCTTCTTTTTCTCCCGATTCCTTAAGAGGGGTAAAGTCCGTTGATGCAGAAAAGACAATTTGATTGGCGCTGGAATTTAGTCTCTCAAGGTCAACCAACATCTCTAAAGCAGCAAACTCATTGTCGCAAAGATTGTCTCTATCGGCATCCCCAATAAGACTGACGGCGTTATCGGGCGCCTCCTCGTTACCATAATATACGAAATAACGTCTTTTGTTGGCATACTCCCCTTTGTTGTCGTCTGGATGGACGAGGAACTTTTCGTTTTTGGCCAATACGAAGGCACTCAAATCTACTTCCACAATCTTGTGTCGTTCGACTAAGTCGACACGGATTTTAGTACATGTGACCTGAACCCTATCGCCCTGTTTCATCTAACTGTATTATTCCAGAGGTAAGCTACTGGGATTGTTCTACAATTCATCACCAAGGCTAGTGCACATTTTCAATAACTATTGTGTGTCGCGGCATTTCTTGGGGTGGAGAATACATTCGGTAACACCTCTAAAAAAACCTGTATCTGACGCCTTCGGGCAGACTTCAAATTCAAGTCCCTTACCCCTCACCCGCTGGTTCTTTCTCGTACTATCTTTAATTGCCTTGGCTTCATTAAACCAGGAATCCACTTGGGTTTCGTTTGCAAAAATAAATATGTTTGGACAAGAATCTCTCCTATGATCAAATGTACTTTCTTGGGTTTCCTTCTTCATGCATTGAAATGCTAAATGCTATACTGCCTGAGGTTTTCTATATTTTGGATGATATCCATAACCTAACTATTACCAATAGGTTTTAGATGTAAAACTTAATTTTTTAATTGAATCTAAATTAAACATTATCTATTTAAAGTCATATATGGGAAAAAGAAGGTTAATTATACAATTTATAAAAAATTACCCGTTAGTTGCTTTAATTTTAATTGCAATTATCCACTTTATAGCAGGATGGTATATGTTTGAAGATAAGATTACTAACATTTATGACATGTTTGACGAATGGTTTTTTTCTATAATTTTCATTTATATTGGTTTCATTGCTTTTATAATTAATCTAAAGATAAAGCTCAAAAAATTACTTAAATCTACAAACGAAACTATCGAATAAATTCTAACTACTAAGAAACGATTTCAATCTTGTATTTAAGACCATGGGACTGACTTTATCTGTGTATTTCCATTTGGAAACCGAGTGTTTTCCAAAAACTTTTTAAGTCAAACAAATCCAAAATATTAGAATATTCAGCATTAAGTTTCATTAAATCGAGTATTTTGATTTTACCTTACACAATGAACTCTTCCCTTTGAGTATTGAAATAAGTGATATATTCGATAGCGCTACTTTAACTACCAGATTGTCTAGGTTAATTCTTAGACTATACTGTATTAGAGGGCAATAATCGATTCGAATGATATTTTTATAATATATTGAAGTTTTTTCATTTAACCGTAAATGTCTGAAAGTTTCAAGACTAGCGAAGTAAACTTCTCTGCATTACTTGAATTATAAAAAGTACTGCAATAACCGAAAGATCGAATCCATTTACAGGAGGAATGACTTTTCTAACTGGTTTCAATACAGGTTCTGCAAGCTTCTCGAAAAACTTCCTAGTGGGATGATCCTCATTTAATTTAATCCATGACATAAAGGCGTAAACAATAAGCACAATGGAATACAGGTCTAAAGCGAATTTAAGAGTTTAAAAAACATGAGATTTTACAATTTTTAAATAAAGGATAAGAAAGACTTTTCTTTAAGATGCCGGTAAGATTACAAATTTGGAACGCAATATTGTTTCACAAATAAAAAGAATTCGTCAAACAACTAAAATAAGAGAAAATTGTTGTTTTTATTTTAATGTGGTCTGACATCGCAGAATAAAAGCATAAAATGATTAACTTTAATTGACCTAATTAAAAACAATAAAACAATTCTTCAAATGAAATACCCTACAATTTCAACTTGAAACTCAATTTTGAAGGCAAATTATTTAATGTGCGTAACTATTTTAATTCTGCCAACGGATTCACTATGTCCATCTGGTAGAATTACTTCCTTAGCGAGTTTATCGCAAAAACATTTTACTTGTCCGCTTTCGAAGGTATACTTTTTTTGAATGGAAGTAGTCCCGGGTACATATATCAATTGTCCGATCTTTGGTTTTATGTCTCCACCACCGAACAATATGGGTTCCTTGCCTAGTGAAACAGTCCTGATTTCATTACCAGGATAAATGATTTCGACCCAGGCTTTCCTGGAAATCTTTTCTGAGAGAAAGATCATCANACCAAAAAGAATCCCTTTTAAAGAATCTCCCAAGGGTACNTTTATAGTATCGGGAAGATCAAAATTAGCGAAAACTTGAATTAAAATGAAACCGAATACACCAGCAATACCACCGCCAATGCATGTCCATTTCCTTGAAATATTTGGGATACTTATGCCGAGTACTCCCCCTAAAATAACTCCTTCAACGAACCAACCAAACTTCTCTCCACCCACAATAAACAAACATGCACCGCCAACTAAACCTCCGATTCCACCTATTACAAGTTTGTTCTTCCCCCCGGACAAAACCGAAATAAAGTAAGGAAAATCAAATTGGGTGACCTTGCCCACATAGTAATCCTGAACCAACAGAAAGCTGGCAACTAAGCAAAGGCCAATGCAACAAGTCCAGAAACTGGTTCCGATCAATCCACCAAAATATATTTCAAGTGATTTAGATAAGTAAAAGCCCAAAAATGAACCAATAAATGCACTTATTGCACCTGCACTTAATAAAAGGCTAAGTTTGTTTATTTTCATAAAAGAATATTAAAATTTATTATTTAACAATTTGCTATAATTTAATGACTTATCCAGCATTAATTTTCAGTTCTTAATTATTTGAAGCAAAATGTATGCTTCGCACTTAAATTGAGGGGTTTACCCATCATGATCGCTTGAGCATAAATTCTTGCTCGCTTTACTGTATTCTTTGAATCCATACCCGCGACCAAAGCTAAGCGGTTTATAATGCGACTATCCTTTGTGCCCACTTTCCCATCCAATACGGAAATGATAAGAAAAAACTCAAGTATGATCTTTTTCTGGAAAGGTAATGCATTTTCTATTGCCGAAAAAACCGTGCACTCTCCAATATCATCAAAAGTAAAGAACTTGGAAGAGACAAAGAGCAAATGTCCGATTCTAATGAGATTCGGGTGTCGACATTTGGCGATTAAGATTTGATCCCGAACACATGCGATACAGACCCGCTGCAAATTCCGATCAAGTGATTCGAAACCATTTGGGAAAGCCCATTCAAGCAATTCCTCAGTGAGCGAAGGACCGAGGGCACGCACTGGTGCTTCACGCATGACACGACGTACAAATATAAGCATTCCAAAAAGCGAAAACTGGCACCGCTGCAAGCTCAACTACTGAGCGGGAAAGAATCCGACCACTTAAGCGAGCAGAGATCTTTCCAAAAAGTCCTTTCACTATCGCACTTGTTCCAGCTATTTTTAGTTTGTAAAGAAGGGCGAAGATCAGAATTTTCCACCGACTTGATCCTAAGAGAGGATCAATGCCACGCCATGGAGTCCTTGGTGCAGGTACATCAAGACCCGCACGAACAAGAGAAAGTTCCATTCGTTCGAGCTCTACACTCTCCTGTACATCCAAAACTTGGGCTAATTCTCCAATTCGCAAAGCACTGCGTGCTCCATCCCATAATATAAAAGTAATTTCAAATACCGTCGCAATTGCACCCACCCCAAACGAAATTAAATAATAGGGTAATCCTTCCCAAAATAAATCAGATCCTGCAAATTGAAATTGATCGGCAAGCTCAACACCAAAAGCCGATACAAAGCCGCATGCTGCTCCTGCAAATGCACCTCGCCAGACAACGCCCGACTCGATGGAACGCATTTGCTCAACTAAGGCGACTCTACTAACAATAGTTGGTTTTTCTTGTGGTGGGCGGGAACGACCATGGAATCGTTTAAGAAACGCCTTCTCAACAAAGGTCTCAGGATCAACCGATTTTCTTCGAGCCTTAATTTGGAGTCAAATTGAGAAAATCCTTGATTCGTTTCAAAATATTCAGTTTTGAAAACCAAACAGTAGGGGGAAAAGTATATTCATTCTCCAAAAACCTCAAAATGTAGCTTTGAGAGAGATGGCTCATGATTATCCTCTTGAGAAATCAGCACCAAAGGAATCGGATTCAGATAACGACAACGATTCCTTGCAGTTCGGGCAAGTCGATTTCATGTTATTCGTGATTGCCTTTCCCTCCATCGTTCCCATGCAATAATGGATCCTGCAGTTCCCGCATTGAATCCAGCCGTAAGTTCGGCAATAAGGGCATGCCAATGCTCCTTCTAATCTAACTTGCTCTTGTTCTGCGGAAATAGGTTTCACTTCACCAGTATCAATTTCTTCTGAGGACAATACATAACTTGCCTTAGCATGATAAGCCCCTCCTGAATCTTCATTCTTAACATAACGCATCAAGTAACGGCCCTCCTCGTGGGAACAAATCCCAGGAAGAAAAACCTGCATAACTTCTTTGGGGAAGCCTTTTTGTCCAGGGGTAAATCGGACTATTTCCTTGGGCAGGATATCAATACCAGGAATCGCATCCTTAACCTCGTTGGTTCCTATGCTGGCTGTACTTACTGTTTGGGTCATCCAGACAAAAAGCTTCCTCATTGATTCAGGGGTCATGTCTGGAAGACTAAGAACAATGTCACTTATATCAGAAAGGAATTTATAATCGATTGCTTGCCCACACCCGACTACATAAAAGTTTGATAGAATCTTGGTTATTGACTTGTCAAATCGTTGCTTGGCCTTCTCCCAATCGTCGGTCGGTTGACCATCGGTGAGCAGAATGACCATAGGTCTGTAATCACCTTTGGAATTATTTGTGCCCCTTTTTACTTCGCTTAAAATCTGCTTTGATAAAAGGTCAAAAGCAGCCCCCAAGGCAGTACCCTGTCCAAGTCTAAGTATTGGTTCCTGCAATTCAGTGATTTCGGTCAAAGGGGCAAGTAACTCCGCTTTGGCTCCAAAGCTGATAACGCTTAACCAGGCGGTCTCTAACGCATGCGGATCCTGACGCAAGACTTGAAGCATTTGCGAGAGACCTGAACGAACTGCAGTAATTCCTTCACCGATCATAGATTCCGAACAATCAATCAATAAATAAACGGGAAGTCTTCTGTGCATAGTGAGGTTCTATTTGAGTTTTTTTCTTCTAAGGCAAAGGATCGTCTTTACCCGTTAATTTTATTACATAGGAACAAGATTGGCTTCAGCAATTGTCTTACTATCCATCATGGAAAATTTTAGACATTGGAAATTTGAACGAGGGCCAACCGACCTCCATCCTCAAGAAGGATTTTTCGGTTGTCGGTTAACTCGATGTATTTATTGATTGGGATTTTTTCTTTCGTATCTGCATCCTGCAAAGAAGACAAATTCTGGTTGACCAGGACCCATTTGCCTTGGTGCAGCATGAAATAGCCAACGGGCTTTCTTTGCTCTTTAGTCAACTTTTCATTAGGAATGATGAGCCTATTTGTGTGCCAAGGATACAAATATTGTTGATTGTACACCATGAGCCGATGGTTTGCAGGTATGTATTTAGCCTCGCTTCCACGAGAATCATAAAAGGTAAGCACTGGGAGAGGATGCGGGTAATGTGTGTTGCAAAAGGGGCAAATTGGCTTGGTGCTGTTATCGAAGACAAACCACTTTTGGGCACATCTTTTATTCTCACAAGGCTGCAGGAGATCAACAGTCTTCACCAAGGCAGTCTCCCACTGGTTGGCCCCTGGTCGCTTCCTCGGATCGTGCAAACCCTCTACGAACACCTTGTCAAAGAGTTCCTTTAGATATGGACCAAGAATACTGTAAGGTAGTTTCCCGGTATCCGCATAGGGCAAAAAAGAGGGCTTCAAGTCTTTTGTATTTATCCTATTGGATTGGTCGGAGGGATGTTCTACGAAGAGAGCTTTTGAACCCATCATTAGGCTTTCATCCTCCTGTGGGTCATCAGAATGGTGTTTTTTTCCTCTAAGAGGATGTCGATAAAGCAAGTACATATAAATAAGAACAGGAAGGGCATGTAAGTCAGTTTCCTTACGTGGTAGTTTCTTATTAGGGTCACCGATTTTAAGGTTAAGTGTAGACATGACCTCAGGAGCAATAAAATCCGGCGTACCGCTGACTTCTGGTGGAAACTTCTGCGGAACAACCAAACCATCAATGTCAATAACACAGGCGTTTCTTCCGACCGGATCTATCAAGACATTATTACAAGATAGGTCGGAGTGGGCTAGACCAGCGGCATGCATCCTTCTGACGGCCCGGGCAATCTTGATGCAACAGGCAAAGTAGCTGTTCCATTCACCGCGTTCTGATAGGTCCAAGTGCTTTTGCTGGTGGTTGGCCGAGGCAAACCATTTCCCGTTCTTCTCCTTTCCTTTAATCCCCAGCATATCGTTCTTTACCGATCCGGTTGTGAAGAAAAAATCCTTTTCCCAAGTTGGCGTGACGAGTGCAAGAATACCTTGGTCATCCACCATTTTAGTCGGCCAATTAAAGACTTTTTGCCAGTATTCTCCGTACTGTCCTTCGATGATGTTCTTGTAGTATTTGTTTACGATGGTCTCGAGGCGCTCTATCCCGCTTCTTTCTGGCCTTTTACGAACCACTGCAACAACATAGGAGGGATCTGGGGAGAAAAAGACATCCTTAACCCCTCCCGAGCCAGCCGGTCTCTTGTCGTCGTACGAGATGGGCGTACCATCTGTTGCAGTCAGGTTAATGATAGCCATGTCAGGATATGAATTGAAGATCGAAAGCTACAGCGATACTACGATCATCGTGGTGCTTTGCGACATAAAAATCTAACCATTCCTCAAGGATCTTTGCATCATCCTTTTCGACCATTAGGCGAAGGACGGAACATAGACCTTTTTGAGGATCTTCACCTTCTCTTCCATTGAACAGCAGTTCGGTATGCTTGGTATCATCAATCTGTTCGATGTCGGGCAGGAGAGGGTCAGAAACACCATCGGTCATGCTGATAATACCAACCGGTTTGGACACAACCTCCGTTTTGATTCTGCCGAAAAGAGATTTGCTGTCCTCCCAGACTTGGGGAGTGGTGAGAAATACAGTTTGTCCGGCAAATTCACCAGAGTCAGCGGCGTTGAGGGGCATGATCCTTCCAGTTTCCACCTCAGCCGCAAAGATGGCCCCATCTCCGATACAGAAGGAATGTATAAAAGTCTTTTCACCGAAGTCTTTGAAGAGGCAGGAAATAATGGTGGTGTTGAAATCTTTTGTTCGGGCCTCGCCCTCCCCGGCTTCCTTTTGAATGTTTTTCAAACTGGACAAAGCACCGTTAATCAAGAGGTTATTCTTTTGGTCGATTTTGGCATCCCCTTTAATATATGCAACCGCTTCTTCATTAATCACGGTCAAGCCATTTTCGTCATCAATCTGTTCCTTAATGAAAGAATGCATCGTTTCTACGAGAATTCTGGATCCTTCCCTGGAAAACCTAGCAGAGCCTGCTCCGTCCGCTACCACCATGAGAGTCCAACCGTCCGCAAGCTCGCGGATGATGAAGTCGTCGTCCCTGTGGGTGCCGTCACGGGCATGAGAACGGCCTCGTATACTCGCCCCGGCAAGGACTCGTTCGCCGATTCTGAGCATCTCGGAATCTCTATGCTCTTTGGGATAGCGGGAATCCTTGGCTGGTTCTTTTGCATCCCATAACTTTCTTGGGTCGGCAATTACAGTGAGGCGATATTCCAAGCGGTATCTCAAGCCTCTGGTAAAGATGATAGTAAAGTCCCCGGCCTTGGATGGCTTTACTTTCAATATGCTTGCATCTGGGTCGAAGGACAGTCCCATTTCCTCTTCAGTAGCTTTGCTGGAATCTTCCATTTGACATTTCTCCCAATTCAGCTTTTCGCCATCTCCAACCTTTACCCTCTTGACCTCGAATTCAACTGGTACGTCCTGCTTTGCATTTTTAAATCTTTCCTTGGGCAGGAGAATTGGAGATTCGTCTTTTGGATTTGGCTTATTAGGAGAAACGTCATCTGTTGAGGGGTGTGTCTCTTCTTTCTTTGAATCATCAGAATTCGGTACTGAAATTCTATGGGATTCCTCGGAGTCATTGCCCTTCTTCTCTTTAAAAACTTCCTTGCCTTCGTCAGTTTGTTGAGGTTCTGATTCTTCTTTTAGATCATCGGGAGTTTGTTCCGAGTCACCGGATGATTCCTCGGAGTCATCGTCCTTCTCCTTTTTAAAAACTTCCTTGCCCTCGTCAGTTTGTTGAGATTCTGAATTTTCCTCTGAGTCATCCGAAGTCTGTTCGAAGTCATCGTCCTTCTCTTTTTTGGAAACTTTCTTTTCTTCCTCAGTTTTTTTAGGCACTGAATTGCCTTCCGATAAATCGGGATTTGTTTTAATTTCCTCCGTACTAAAGTCCTTGTGAACTTCTGAATCTTGTTCTTTTTCCCTAGCAATGCTTGACTGTGATTCATCAGCTTTCACCTTCTCTTCTTTCGCTTTTCTTTTTCTCTCGTTATCCTTTTTGATTCTATCAGAAAGAGTCTCCTCTCCTGCATCTCTGGCTACTTTCTTATGGCGAATTGTGTTAATATCATCCGGTAGGGAATCCAAATTTTCTTGTGAGCTCATCTGTTAATTTTTTTCAGTGATGGGGATTGTATAAGTTGTCGAACAGTAGGGGCTAAGTTGCAATCTGTAGGGGTGATAATCTTGTGCGGATAAATTCAGAAACTTAGGTTGATCTCGTCTGGGGGCGGAGGAAGATCAAGATCGGGAGTGGCCCCGAAACTTTTGCTGCCAACTGATACAGTTGCTGAAACCCACTTGAAGTAACTTGCCAGGGACTCGCCGTCCATAGTTTCCAAAATTGCAACATGGTCACAAAACTCTTCCAACTCCTCTTTTCGTGCCTTTCTCCCCGCGGCCAGTCCGATAACGGATGCGAAACCAGCATTTTTAATCCGCTCTGCTTGCATTTTGAAGACCTGGACATCAGAGGCTCGACCATCGGACATGATAAATGCCAAAGGTCTCCAGTCTCGACTGTCGCCTTGTTTGTTCACTTCCTGCTCTACTTGGTCGCAGAGTAACTTCAATCCTGCACCTAAAAAAGTCGGTCCCGATCGGGGGCATTCCAACTCAGGCATTTCAATCTCTTCAAGCGAGGTAAGCGGGTTTACGATTTCCGCATCCTTGGAGAACTTAAGTATGGAAATCCAGGTCGTCTCAAGAGCGTATGGATCGGTCCTTAAACTTTCGACAAGAGACTGCAAGCCAGTCTTGACTGCCTCGATAGGTTCGCCGAACATGCGTCCGGAGGCAGCAAGTAAAAAATAAGTGGGAAGCCTTCGCGACATTACCTAAGTTCGCGACAAAAGAAATGCTTTAAACAAGTTGGATTTCAGGTGGAGGATCGGGAAGTTCATTGATCGTTATCTCCTGCTTACCAGTGGTTTCAACACTCTTACTCGAGGTGGATACAGATGCAGTTACCCACTTAAAAAAGGCAGCCATGGCCTGCTCGTCCGCAGTATTTAACTGCACGACGCCTTCTCCTGCGATCTTCTTAAGGGTATCAGTATCGGCATCATTGACTGCACAACCAATCACGATTCCCCACTTGTGTTGCTGAAAATCATTCAAGCCTTTATCGAACTCATCGGTGGGCAGTCCATCAGTCATGATGAATACCATGGGGCGCCAATCACCCTTGCTCCCTTCAGTGCCCGAACTGACTTCGCTCTGAGCTTGTCTCCGATCCAGTGACAAGGCTTCGCCAAGTGAGGTCAGTCC
>PCCK01000015.1 GCA_002731695.1 Porticoccaceae bacterium | reverse complement strand
CAACTAAAAGCTCGTTTAGGAGACGCTGAGATGGCAAAAGAAAAGTTTGAAAGGAATAAGCCGCACGTAAATGTGGGTACTATCGGCCACGTAGATCATGGTAAAACGACGTTGACTGCTGCTCTAACTCGTGTTTGTGCCGAGGTTTGGGGTGGTGAGATTAAAGCGTTTGATCAGATTGACAATGCTCCTGAAGAACGTGCACGAGGCATTACTATATCGACGGCTCATGTTGAATATGATTCGCCCAATCGTCATTATGCGCATGTTGATTGTCCAGGGCATGCTGATTACGTCAAGAATATGATTACTGGGGCGGCGCAGATGGATGGAGCGATTCTGGTATGTGGAGCAACTGATGGCCCGATGCCACAGACTCGTGAGCATATCCTTTTGGCTCGTCAGGTTGGCGTTCCCTATGTGGTAGTATTTTTAAATAAAGCAGATTTGTTGGCTGAAGACTGTGGCGGTGTTGGTTCTGAAGAATATGATGAGATGGTTGAGTTAGTAGAGATGGAACTTAGAGAACTTTTGGATTTATATGATTTTCCGGGTGATGACACTCCAATTATTGTAGGTTCTGCCTTGATGGCTTTGGAAGGTAGAGATGATAACGAACTCGGTACTTCAGCGGTTACAAAGTTAGTAGAATCTTTAGACAGTTACATTCCAGAGCCTGAGCGAGCAATAGATCAACCGTTTTTGATGCCTATCGAGGATGTTTTTTCTATTGCGGGGCGAGGCACTGTTGTAACTGGCCGAGTGGAACGAGGTGTTGTAAAAGTTGGTGAAGAGGTTGAAATTGTGGGTATTAATGATACCAGCAAGACTACTTGTACTGGCGTTGAAATGTTCCGAAAGCTATTGGATGAAGGTCGTGCAGGTGAAAATGTCGGAGTTTTATTACGCGGCACTAAACGTGAGGAAGTAGAGCGCGGACAAGTTTTATCGAAGCCTGGGTCAATAAAGCCGCATACAGTTTTTGATGCTGAAGTGTATGTTTTATCGAAAGATGAGGGGGGGCGTCATACTCCATTCTTTAAAGGGTATAGGCCACAGTTTTATTTTCGAACTACGGATGTTACTGGTGCATGCGAATTGCCTGATGGTGTAGAGATGGTAATGCCCGGTGATAATATCCAGATGTCAGTAACGCTAATTGCTCCAATTGCGATGGAAGATGGGTTGCGTTTCGCGATTCGTGAGGGCGGGCGTACGGTGGGTGCTGGTGTGGTAGCCAAAATTGTAGCGTAGTTACTGAGGACCCAAATTGTTGGTATAAGGTCTCTTGTTTGTCACAGGTGAGCACTGTGGCTTAGGTTGATACGAAACATAAGGCCAGTAGTTCAATTGGTAGAGCATCGGTCTCCAAAACCGACTGTTGGGGGTTCGAGTCCCTCCTGGCCTGCCAGATATGCTGCGGAGTGAATCTCAAGAATGAGTGGAGATGTGCAAAATCAAGGTCATCGTTATGACTGGGTCAAATGGGCTTTGGTCTTCGGATTAGTTATATCCGCCATTTATGGCAACTGGTACTATAGTGCGGAATCACTGTTTTTTCGCGCACTCGCGTTTTTGCTTGTCTTGGCAGTATGTTCTGCTATTGCCTTCAGAACTGAAAAGGGTTCGGCCACATGGGAATTGGCATTGGGTGCAAAAACAGAGTGGCGAAAGGTGATTTGGCCATCCAAAGAAGAAAGAAATCAGACAACTTTAATCGTGGTTGGAGTAATAATGCTCATGGCATTAATTTTATGGGGAATTGATTCCCTGCTAAGTTGGGTAGCGTCTCTAATAATGGGATAAGGGAGTCAGATTTTAATGCGTTGGTTTGTGGTGCATGCTTACTCGGGTTATGAGAAGAAAGTAGCCTTGGCGCTTCAAGACAGAGTGAAACTTCACCGTCTTGATGATCGTTTTGGTGACATTATGGTGCCTTCGGAAGAAGTGGTCGAGATGCGAGATGGCCAAAAACGCACAAGCGAGCGCATGTTCTTCCCGGGATATGTGTTAGTTCAGATGGAGTTAGACGATCAAACTTGGCATTTGGTTAAAGAAACGCCGAGGGTGATGGGATTTATAGGCGGTAAAGCGGATAAGCCTGCACCGATCTCTGACAGAGAGGCGGAGTTAATTTTGCAGAGAATGCAAGACTCAGAGGAGGCGCCACGTCCCAAGACGATGTTCGAACCTGGGGAGATGGTCAGGGTGTGTGATGGTCCATTCAATGACTTTAATGGAATTGTTGAAGAGGTTAATTATTCGAAAAACAAATTGCGGGTGGCAGTGTCTATTTTCGGAAGATCAACACCGGTGGAATTAGACTTTGCTCAGGTGCAGAAGTCATAAACAGTATCAACATGTTGCGATAAACAGTTATCGTGAAAGTGTTAATAATTTACAACAAACATTGACTTGTTTGTTCTTTGAAATAGCGAAAGCATCTCTTTAAGAGATTAGCTCTCAATAGTGAGGCACCATTAATGGCGAAAAAAGTACAAGCATATATAAAGCTTCAAGTACCAGCTGGGCAGGCAAATCCGAGTCCCCCGGTTGGACCGGCTCTGGGCCAACATGGCGTTAATATAATGGAATTCTGTAAGGGATTTAATGCACAGACACAGGGAATTGATGCTGGAGCGCCGGTTCCCGTCATAATAACTGTATATGCTGATCGTAGTTTCACTTTTGAAATGAAGACTCCACCCGCGTCTTATTTACTTAAAAAGGCGGCTGGAGTGAAAAGCGGTAGTGGTGAACCTAATAGCAAAAAAGTTGGAACCGTAACTAGGGTTCAACTTGAGGAAATCGTTAAAATAAAACAGCCGGATTTGACCTCGGCTAATTTAAAAGCAGCGATAAATACCATCGCTGGCTCTGCGAGATCGATGGGTCTCAATGTAGAGGAGGTATAGATGCCGAAAGTAACGAAAAGACGTAGTGTTAGCGATGGGAAAGTCGATCGAACAAAGCTTTATGAGGTAGATGAAGCGTTGAGTTTGCTCAAGGAGCTTTCGACAGTAAAGTTCACCGAATCGGTAGATGTGGCTATAAACTTAGGAATCGATCCGCGAAAGTCAGATCAAGTGGTTCGTGGAGCGACTACTCTGCCGAATGGAACAGGAAAGCACGTTAGAGTCTGTGTCTTTGCACAGGGGGACGCTGCTGAGGCGGCTAAAGAGGCTGGTGCGGAATTAGTTGGCATGGACGATCTAGCTTCCGAAATAAAGGAAGGTAATTTAGATTTTGATGTGGTAATTGCCTCTCCAGATGCTATGAGGGTTGTAGGTTCGCTTGGAAAATTATTAGGTCCGCGGGGGTTAATGCCCAATCCAAAATCTGGCACTGTTACGCCGAATGTCGCGGATGCTGTGCGTAATGCAAAGTCGGGACAAATTCGCTACAGAGCGGATAAAAACGGAATTGTTCATGGAGGTATCGGTGTTGTGTCTTTTGATGTGGATTTATTGAGAAATAATTTAGAAGCGCTGGTTGCAGATTTGTTAAAGGTGAAGCCGGCATCCTCGAAAGGGGTTTATATGAAAAAAATTACGCTATCTTCAACGATGGGTCCTGGAATCATTGTCGATAAGACGTCCCTGAATGCTTAGGAGTGAGAAGCTGCTTGAATTATATGGTTGAGTTGACAATTTTTTTGAGCTGCCTCTCAAAAACCACAGGGGTTTTAGGGTTAATCGCTTTTGGTTGACAACGGTGGTTTTGGGTAGTTAGACCCGTTTCGGTTAAAATCGGCCGGCAACGGCCACAAAACGCGGGCGCGACCATAGTGTTGCGGCTGGATCAAAACGAAGGATTGGACAGAGAATTATGCCATTAACCCTTGATGAAAAAAAATCGATTGTAGCGAATGTCCATGCCACGGCAGATATAGCGCTGTCATTAGTCATTGCGGATGCCAGAGGCGTAAGCGTATCTGAGATGACAAAATTACGAGCCGATGCAAGAGCAATGAATGTTAGGGTATCTATAGTGCGTAACACCCTTGCTAAAAGAGCATTTGAGGGTACTGGGTACGAGTGTGTAGAGGATACTCTCCAAGGCCCCTCTTTGTTTGCATTCTCAATGGATGACCCCGGAGCAGCAGCGCGCTTGCTCAAGAATTTCGCAAAGTCAAACGAAAATTTCCAAGTTAAGGCGCTTTCGATTGCAGGGCAACTTCTTGATAGTGCCGAGGTAGATACTTTAGCCAATTTGCCCACACGTATTGAAGCATTGGGGATGTTAGCTGTAGTTACCTTGGCGCCAGTTAATAAACTAGTTCGAACTTTGAATGAGATTCCTACCAAAGCAACGCGAGTGGTAGCTGCTATTCGGGATACCAAAGAACAAGCGGCGTAAAAAATATCTATTTTAATTTATAAATAAAAGGAGGTCCTAAATGGCCCTATCAAATGAAGAAATATTGGATGCAATCAGTGAAATGAGTGTAATGGATGTGGTAGCGCTGGTAAGTGCAATGGAGGAGAAGTTTGGTGTCTCGGCTCAAGCTTCGGTTGCTGTAGCAGCGGCTCCGGAGGCTGCGGGAGAGGATGTTGCCGCTGAACAGACTGAATTTGATGTGGTTCTTAGTGTAGTTGGAGATAAAAAAGTCAATGTAATCAAAGCGGTGCGTGCTATTACCGGTTTGGGTCTTAAGGAAGCTAAGGGAATGGTCGATAGCGCGCCCTCAAACGTAAAAGAAGGTGTTTCCAAAGAAGATGCGGAGGACGCGAAGAAACAACTCGAAGAGGCTGGAGCGAGCGTTGATCTCAAGTAATCATATCTACTACAACTGAGTTATAGCAAAACTTTGATTTTCATTTTATTTGGTGGCCTCAGCAAGTATCTGGGCATTAAAAATTTTTGAGGGACAAACATGGCATATTCCTTTACTGAGAAAAAGCGAATCCGTAAAAATTTTGGTAAATTGCCAAATGTAATGGACTTGCCCTATCTACTATCAATTCAATTAGATTCATATAAAAATTTTACACAGTTGGGTCTGGCCAAGGAAGCACGACAAAACACAGGCCTTCATGCAGCGCTTAGTTCAATATTTCCAATTGTTGGGTATGCTGGTTTTGCGGCGCTAGAGTATGTTGATTATGTTCTCGGAAAGCCAGCCTTTGAAGTTGATGAGTGTAAATTACGTGGTGCAACATTTTCTGTGCCACTGAGGGTCAGAGTCCGGCTCTTGATATATGACAAAGAATCTGCGACCAAAGCGATTAAAGATATTAAAGAGCAAGAAGTATATTTAGGTGAAATACCTATTATGACAGACAATGGGACTTTTGTTATCAATGGCACAGAACGAGTTATTGTGTCTCAGCTCCACCGTTCGCCTGGAGTAATTTTTGATCATGACAAAGGCAAAACACATTCATCCGGTAAACTTTTATATACCGCGAGAGTAATCCCTTACAGGGGATCGTGGTTAGATTTTGAATTCGACCCAAAAGACTTGTTATACGTCCGTATTGATCGACGTAGGAAGCTGCCAGCTACCATCTTGTTGCGTGCGCTGGGATATTCTAGTGAAGAAATACTCGAGTCTTTTTTTGATACCAGTACATTTAACTTTAGAGATAATGTTTTTTTTCTAGATCTTGACCCTGAGAGGTTAAGGGGTGAAATAGCTGTTTTTGAGATCAAAGATAATGACGGAAATATTGTTGTTGAAAAAGGTAGGCGAATTACTGCGAGGCATATCAGGCAACTAGCGAAAAATAAAGTGACAACTTTGGAGGTGTCAGACGAGTATTTATTGGGACGCTGTTTAGCCAGAGATATTGAAGATCCGGACACTGGTGAATTATTGTTCGAATGCAACACCAAGATCGACGATTCAAATTTAAAGACATTGGTTAACGCGGGTATCTTTAAAATCGAAACGCTCTACACCAATGATCTGGACTGTGGTCCATTTATTTCTGATACGCTACGCACAGATCCTGCTCGTACTCAACTAGAGGCTCTAGTGGAAATTTATAGAATGATGCGCCCCGGAGAACCACCAACAAAAGAATCAGCGGAAAATCTTTTTTACAATCTGTTTTTTAATGATGAGCGGTATGATCTTTCCGGAGTAGGCAGGATGAAATTTAATCGACGTCTTGGACGCAACGATGAAAATGGATCCGGAATTCTCTATGATTATCGGTATGTTTCTAATTTAAAAACTGATGAGGCTCAAGAATTAGCAGGGCTATACAAGGAATCTTCTGATATAGCCGACGTCATGAAAATGTTAATTGATATTAGAAATGGTAAAGGAGCCGTGGATGACATTGACCATCTTGGAAATCGAAGAATTCGTTCTGTTGGTGAGATGGCAGAAAATCAGTTTCGAGTAGGTCTTGTTCGTGTGGAACGCGCTGTCAAAGAGCGGTTAGGAGTTGCCGAGTCGGAAAGTTTGATGCCACAGGATTTGATTAATGCTAAACCGGTGGCAGCAGCGATGAAGGAGTTTTTTGGATCAAGCCAGTTATCTCAGTTTATGGATCAAAATAATCCGTTATCAGAGATTACTCACAAACGTCGTGTTTCTGCGTTGGGACCTGGAGGGTTGACCCGAGAGCGGGCTGGATTCGAAGTCAGAGACGTTCATCCAACTCACTACGGTCGAGTATGTCCTATTGAAACCCCTGAGGGCCCCAATATTGGGCTGATTAACTCTCTTGCTACTTATGCTCGGACTAATAGTTACGGATTTATTGAGACGCCTTACAGAAAAGTGGAGAGGGGGCTCGTAACCAGTGAGATTGAATATTTGTCAGCAATTAACGAGGCACAATATGTAATTGCCCAAGCATCTTCAAAACTGGATCCAACCGACAGGTTGACCGAAGATTTAGTTACAGTGCGGCATCAAAATGAGTTTACCGTAAAATCTCCCGACGAGGTTGATTATATGGATGTTTCCCCACATCAAGTGGTTTCTGTGGCCGCTTCTTTGATACCGTTCTTGGAGCATGATGATGCGAACCGAGCACTCATGGGCTCCAATATGCAGCGACAAGCGGTCCCAACTCTCGTGGCAGAGGCGCCTTTAGTGGGAACTGGTGTTGAAAGAACCGTTGCTAGTGACTCAGGTGTTTGCAAAGTAGCTTTAAGGGGTGGGATAGTTGAGAGTGTAGATGCTGCCCGAATTGTCGTGAGGGTAAGTGAATCTGAAGTGGCGCAAGGAGAAGCTGGTGTAGATATTTACAATTTAACAAAATATACGAGGTCAAATCAAAATACATGTATCAATCAGCGACCAATTGTCAGGCATGGTGACCAGATTTCTTGTGGTGATGTTCTTGCTGACGGGCCATCGGTGGATTTGGGTGAATTAGCCCTCGGACAAAATATGCGTATAGCTTTCATGCCTTGGAATGGCTACAACTTTGAAGATTCTATTTTAATTTCAGAACGGGTGGTGCAGGAAGATCGTTTCACGACTATCCATATTCAGGAACTCACTTGTGTGGCAAGAGACACAAAGCTTGGTTCAGAGGACATAACTGCGGATATACCAAATGTGGGAGAAGCTGCACTTTCACGGCTTGATGAATCAGGCATAGTTTACATAGGTGCAGAAGTAGCTGCTGGCGATATTTTGGTAGGGAAAGTGACTCCTAAGGGCGAAACGCAGCTCACCCCGGAAGAGAAACTCTTGAGAGCCATTTTTGGTGAAAAGGCGTCAGATGTCAAAGATACCTCTTTGCGCGTTCCGACCAGTACAAAAGGTACCGTTATCGATGTACAAGTGTTCACAAGAGACGGGCTGGATAAAGACCAGCGTTCACTAGATATAGAAAAGATGGAGCTAGATCAGTTCCAAAAAGATTTAAATGATGAATATCGAATAGTCGAAAACGCTACTCTGGCGCGACTTTTTGCCGCTATCGAGGGTGAGCCCGTGCTCAAAGCAAGGGGTATAGCCGAAGGTGCCGTTATTGATTCTGCAACAATTACAGATTACACAATTAACGATTGGTTCGATATCCGAATGGAATCACCAGAATTAAACGAACAGTTTGTACGGGCAAAAGAGCAGCTTCAAGAGCGACGTGATTTGTTGGATGAACGGTTTGACGAGAAAAAGGGTAAGCTTAAAAGTGGAGATGATTTGGCGCCGGGAGTTTTGAAGACTGTAAAAGTATATTTGGCAGTAAGACGCAGGATTCAGCCAGGAGATAAGATGGCCGGGCGGCATGGTAATAAGGGGGTGATATCGGTAATAAAGCCCGTTGAAGATATGCCCTATGATATTGATGGTGTGCCAGTTGACATTGTTTTAAATCCATTGGGAGTGCCTTCTCGAATGAATGTGGGTCAAATATTGGAGACGCATATGGGAATGGCCGCAAAGGGTCTTGGTAAAAAAATAGATAAAATGCTTAGANAACAGNCACAGTTGGTNAATATACGTCGTTTTCTGCAAGAGATTTATGATACTGGTGATGCAGTGTTTAAAACCGATTTGTCAACACTTTCGGACTCAGAAGTNATTGAGTTAGCCTCCAATTTGCGACGCGGCGTCCCAATTGCAACCCCTGTATTTGATGGAGCTAGCGAGGTGGAGTTAAAGAAACTATTAGCTTTGGCCGATTTATCAGAATCGGGTCAGTGTGATCTTTATGATGGTCGGACAGGCGATAAATTTGACAGGCCTGTCACTGTTGGGTACATGTATGTGCTAAAACTTAACCATCTAGTGGACGACAAGATGCATGCTCGATCCACAGGGTCTTATAGCTTGGTTACGCAACAACCTCTGGGGGGTAAAGCTCAGTTCGGTGGTCAGCGATTTGGGGAAATGGAGGTCTGGGCGTTGGAAGCATATGGAGCAGCCTATACTTTGCAAGAAATGCTTACTGTGAAGTCTGACGATGTCGTTGGGAGAACAAAAATGTATAAAAATATCGTTGATGGAGATCACCGAATGGAGCCTGGTATGCCGGAATCGTTTAATGTCTTGGTCAAGGAAATACGTTCTTTGGGTATTAATATTGAACTGGAGCACGAATAGTCCAGTCAGAAATTTTGGCAGCTGTATCATTATTGCGGGTAATACTTTTTTTATTTGGAGGATAATTCTTGAAAGACCTTGTGAATCTACTCAAGCAAAAAGATCAAAGCAGCGAATTCGATAATTTGCGAATTAGTTTAGCGTCGCCGGAGATGATCCGCTCTTGGTCCTTCGGTGAGGTGAAAAAACCTGAAACTATCAACTATAGGACATTTAAACCAGAACGAGAGGGTCTTTTTTGTGCAAAAATCTTTGGTCCCGTCAAAGATTATGAATGTCTTTGTGGCAAATACAAGCGTATGAAGCATCGAGGCATTGTGTGTGAAAAGTGCGGCGTAGAAGTAACACTTACAAAAGTAAGACGAGAGCGCATGGGCCATATTGAACTGGCATGTCCAGTAGCTCATATTTGGTTTTTAAAATCGCTTCCCTCTCGTATCGGGCTGATGCTTGATATGACCCTTCGAGAGATCGAGCGTGTTCTTTACTTTGAATCTTTTGTGGTTACTGACCCAGGTTTAACGACTCTTGAAAAGGGACAGCTTCTTACAGACGAAGAGTACTTTGAGGCAATGGGTGAGTATGGCGATGAATTTGTAGCATTGATGGGAGCAGATGCCATTCAGTCTTTGCTAAAGGAAATTAGTTTAGATGATGAAATAGCGAGTATACGAGAAGAAATACCAAATACTCGTTCGGAAACTAAAATTAAAAAGATTTCGAAAAGGTTAAAGCTTTTAGAGGCTTTCCATGGTTCCGGCAACAAGCCTGAGTGGATGATACTCAAGGCTTTGCCTGTTTTACCACCAGATTTAAGGCCATTAGTTCCTCTTGATGGGGGACGTTTTGCAACATCAGATTTAAATGATTTGTACCGACGCGTGATCAATAGAAATAACCGTTTAAAGAGACTTTTAGAGCTGAGTGCGCCGGACATTATCGTTCGTAATGAGAAGCGAATGTTGCAAGAGTCAGTGGATGCGCTACTGGACAATGGGCGCCGAGGGCGCGCAATTACTGGTTCTAATAAGCGTCCACTAAAGTCATTAGCGGATATGATTAAGGGCAAGCAGGGGCGGTTTCGCCAAAACTTGCTGGGTAAAAGAGTAGATTACTCGGGCCGATCAGTAATCGTAGTCGGCCCGACACTCCGTTTACATCAGTGTGGATTACCGAAACGGATGGCTTTGGAACTTTTTAAACCTTTTATTTTTAGTAAGCTCGAGCTAAGGGGGCTCGCGACTACAATAAAAGCGGCAAAAAAGATGGTAGAACGAGAGGAGTCGGTTGTCTGGGATATTCTTGATGAAGTAATTCGTGAACACCCAGTTTTGTTAAATCGCGCGCCAACCCTTCACCGTCTTGGGATACAGGCTTTTGAACCAGTGCTCATTGAAGGTAAGGCTATTAATTTACATCCTTTGGTGTGTGCTGCGTACAACGCTGATTTTGATGGAGATCAAATGGCGGTGCATGTACCTCTCACAATCGAGGCTCAGATGGAGGCAAGAGCTTTAATGATGTCGACTAATAATATTCTTTCCCCAGCCTCAGGCGAACCTATAATTGTTCCCTCACAGGATGTGGTGTTAGGTCTGTACTATATGACTCGTGCGCGGATAAATGTCCAAGGAGAGGGTATGGTATTTAGTGATGTGCGAGAAGTTTCCCGAGCCTACCACTCAAAATGTGTAGATTTGCAAGCACGAATAAAAGTTCGTGTTAATGAGATTACAATTGATGAGGTTACCGGAGAGCGCTCTGCTACAAGAAGTATAGAGGATACTACGGTCGGAAGGGCACTTTTGTGGGATATTACACCTGACGGAGTTCCATTTTCATTAGTTAACAAACCAATGGTTAAGCGAGCTATTTCGAATGTGATTAATGAGTGTTATCGACGTGTTGGGCTCAAGGAAACAGTTATCTTTGCAGATCAATTAATGTATATGGGGTTCGATTTCTCAACAAGATCAGGAGCCTCTATAGGTGTGAATGATTTTGTTATACCAGAAGATAAGCAAGAAATTATAACTTCTGCAGATGACCAAGTCAGAGAGATAGAAAGTCAGTTTGCATCTGGTCTTGTGACTCAAGGTGAAAAATACAATAAAGTCATTGATATTTGGTCCCAAGCTAACGACAAGGTTGCTAAATCCATGATGAAGGGAATTAGCAAGGATACGTTCGTTAACTCAGAGGGTAATCAAGAACAGCAAGATTCATTTAATTCCGTTTTTATAATGGCTGACTCGGGCGCGCGTGGATCACCTGCTCAAATACGTCAATTGGCAGGAATGCGAGGACTAATGGCGCGTCCCGACGGTTCGATAATAGAAACTCCAATAACGGCAAATTTTCGTGAGGGACTCAATGTACTGCAGTACTTCATCTCCACGCATGGAGCCCGTAAAGGGCTTGCTGATACGGCGTTGAAAACAGCCAACTCTGGTTATTTAACCCGTCGTTTAGTCGATGTTGCGCAGGATGTTGTTGTAACAGAAACTGATTGTGGCACGACAGACGGATTAGTTATGTCGCCGGTCATTGAGGGAGGCGATATAATTGAGACTCTTGGAGACCGTATTTTAGGTCGTATAGTAGCCTGTGATGTTAGATATCCAGGCAGTGAAGACATTGCGGTCCCTGTGGGGACGATGATTGATGAGCATTGGGTAAAGCGTATTGAAAGCGCTGGTATCGATGAAGTAAAGGTGAGATCGCCTATTACTTGTGAGGTTCGTTATGGAATATGTGCGGCATGTTACGGACGTGATTTGGCGCGTGGTCATAGGGTCAATCAGGGCGAATCAGTGGGAGTTATTGCAGCTCAGTCCATCGGAGAGCCGGGCACGCAGCTGACGATGCGTACTTTTCATATTGGAGGCGCTGCATCTAGAGCATCTGCTGTCGATAATGTAAAAGTGAAACAGAAAGGAACAGTCCGTCTGATTAATTTAAAGACTGTTCAAAATAAAATAGGTCACTTGGTTGCGGTATCACGTTCTGGGGCGTTAGCAATCACAGACGAAAATGGCAGAGAGAGAGAAAGATATAAGTTGCCGTATGGGGCAGTTATAAAAGTTAAGGATTCAGACAAAGTAGATGCTGGCGATGTGGTAGCTAATTGGGATCCACACACTCATCCTATTGTTACTGAAGTGGCCGGTAAAGCAGCTTTCTCGGGCATGGAAGAGGGTTTGAGCACTCGGCAGCAGACCGACGAAATAACGGGTTTAACCAGCATTTCGATTGTAGATCAAAACGAGCGTCCAGCGGCGGGTAAGGAGTTAAAACCAATAATTTCCCTCACAGATTCTGAGGGAAAGGATTTAATCTTTCCTAATTCTACAGTTCCTGCACACTACCCACTTCCTGCAAATGCAAGCATCAGTATCAGTGACGGAGAGCATATTGAAATTGGACAAATCATTGCTCGTATTCCGCGAGAATCTGGTGGTACAAAGGACATCACTGGTGGATTGCCCAGAGTTGCTGATTTATTTGAGGCTAGGAAACCAAAAGACCCAGCTATCCTTGCCGAAATTACTGGCACCGTAACACTTGGTAAAGAGACTAAGGGAAAATTGCGTTTGGTCATTACGCCGGATGATGGGAAACCGTTGGGAAATGGCAAGTTACAGTATGAGGAACTAATCCCAAAATGGCGCCAATTGGGGGTTTTTGAGGGAGAGCACGTCGAAAAAGGCGAGGTTATCTCTGATGGGCCTCCAACTCCACACGACATTTTGCGCTTAAAAGGTATCGGCGAGCTTGCTAAGTACATAGTGAATGAAATTCAGGAAGTCTATAGGTTGCAGGGAGTAAAAATTAATGACAAGCATATCGAAGTTATCACGCGACAAATGTTACGAAAAGTAGAGATAACAGATATGGGCGATTCGCCCCTGATAAGGGGTGAGCAGGTCGAATACCGACAAGTCATTGAAGAGAATGAAAGGTTGCGTGCAGAAGGTCTACAACCGGCCAAATATGAGCGACAGTTATTGGGTATTACCAAAGCCTCACTTGCAACTGAAAGTTTTATCTCGGCGGCGTCGTTCCAAGAAACTACGCGAGTATTAACTGAAGCAGCCGTTACAGGAAAGGCTGATCCACTACGAGGGTTGAAAGAGAATGTTGTGGTTGGGCGATTAATACCTGCCGGGACAGGGCTTGCTTATCATGCACAGAGGCGAAAAGAGCGTGATACAAAATTGGATTCAGCCAAAAGCGCGGCTGATGTTGAAGCTGCTCTTCTGGAGGCCTTCAGTGCAGACTTGGTTAGTGAATGATGAATGTCATGTTTGAGAATGAACGAGTGCTTGACGATGGACATTGACCTGATTAGACTGGTCAACCTTCATTACACCGCAACGTAGATAGTCTCGTGGCCACATGGGGATTAGGCTGAACCGCTTAATCTGGCATAAATTATTAGAAACCGATAGAGAGAAAGCGATGGCGACAATCAATCAGCTTGTCCGAAAGCCGAGGCAAAGAAAAGCCAGCAAATCGGATGTTCCCGCGTTGAAAGCATGCCCTCAACGACGAGGGGTTTGTACCAGAGTGTATACGACCACGCCGAAGAAACCTAATTCGGCTTTGAGAAAAGTGTGCCGTGTTAGGTTGACTAGCGGTTTTGAGGTTACATCTTACATAGGTGGTGAAGGACATAATCTACAGGAACACAGCGTGGTTCTGATTAGGGGTGGCCGAGTCAAAGATTTGCCCGGAGTGAGGTATCACACTGTCAGAGGGACACTCGACACTTCCGGAGTCAATGGTCGAACTCAACGAAGATCCAAATATGGAACTAAACGGCCAAAATCATAATAAAACCGGCAACTGATAATACTTTAAGTTGGGACAGAGCAGATCTTTGAATCAAAGGCACCAGTGGGTAAGCTGAAAAAGAAAGGGTAATTGAATATGCCAAGAAGAAGAGTGGTAGCAAAACGGGAAATACTTCCAGACCCCAAATACGGTAATACAACGCTCGCAAAATTTATGAACCATGTGATGGTGAGTGGCAAAAAGGCGGTAGCGGAGAGAATTGTGTATGGAGCCATGACAGCGGTTGAAGATCGTTTAAAAAGAGACCCGATAGAAGTGTTTCAGGAAGCGCTAGATAATGTTGCCCCAATGGTGGAAGTTAAATCGCGAAGAGTAGGAGGTGCGACCTACCAAGTGCCAGTGGATGTCAGGCCAGCTCGACGAACAGCCCTTGCGATGAGATGGTTGGTAGACTATGCCAGAGGCAGGGGTGAAAAATCAATGCCACAACGTCTAGCGGGAGAGTTAGTGGATGCTGTTCAGGGGAAAGGCGGTGCTGTAAAAAAACGTGAAGATGTTCATCGTATGGCAGAGGCTAATAAGGCGTTCTCGCACTTCCGCTTTTAAATCATTGGAGACAAGCTGTTATTTCGGGAAAAGGGTAGCCGAATTGGCTGCCCTTTGAAGTTTTCAGGAAAAATATCGTGACTCGTCAAACTCTCATTGAATATTATCGTAATATCGGGATTTGCGCTCATGTCGATGCGGGAAAGACCACAACTACTGAAAGAGTGCTTTTTTACACTGGGCTTTCCCACAAGTTGGGAGAGGTGCATGATGGCGCGGCCACCATGGATTGGATGGAGCAGGAGCAAGAGCGGGGAATTACAATAACTTCTGCAGCGACAACGTGCTTTTGGAAAGGCATGGACTCACAATACACTGCCCATCGAATAAATATAATTGATACTCCAGGACATGTAGATTTCACGATAGAAGTAGAGCGTTCACTGCGTGTTTTGGATGGCGCTATTGTTGTTCTGTGCGCTGCATCAGGGGTCCAACCACAAACTGAGACGGTGTGGCGTCAAGCTGATAAGTATGACGTTCCCCGTTTGGTGTTTGTGAATAAAATGGATCGAGCTGGTGCAAATTTTAAGGGAGTATTACAGCAGCTAGAGGATCGGCTGGGTGCCAAGGCGGTTCCACTGCAAATGACCGTAGGTTCAGAGAGTAACTTTCAAGGTGTTGTCGACCTAATTAAAATGAAAGCAATATACTGGAGAGATAATGACCAAGGCATGACCTTTGAATACAAGGAAATTCCAGAGGCATTAAAAAAAACATGTGACGAGATGCGGGATTTCTTGATTGAAAAAGCTGTAGAGGCTGATGATATGTTGATGACAAAGTATTTGGAGGAACGGCCTCTTAGTGAGAAAGAGATTATCTCCGGATTACGTAAACGTACTTTGAATAATGAAATAGTACCAGTGCTATGTGGATCGGCGTTCAAAAACAAGGGTATTCAGGCGATGCTCGATGCTGTTATCCAATATTTACCATCTCCAATTGATATTAAACCGGTCCAAGGTTGCTCGGATGACGGAGAAAAAGGATGTCGCCGAGCGGAGGATAGTGCTCCTTTTTCAGCGTTGGCATTTAAAATTGCATCTGATCCGTATGTTGGTTCTTTGACTTTTATTCGAGTTTATTCAGGTCGTTTGCAGAGTGGCACAGCAGTGTACAACTCCACTAAGAACAAACGCGAAAGGATTGGACGGATGGTGCAAATGCATTCCAACAGCCGCGATGAGATAAAACAAGTATTAGCTGGAGATATCGCCGCAGCAATAGGGTTAAAGGATATTTCGACGGGAGATACCTTGTGTTCAGAGCATCAAAAAATTGTTTTGGAGAAAATGGAATTTCCAGAGCCAGTAATATCGGTCGCAGTAGAGCCTCGTTCAAAGGTAGATCAAGAAAAAATGGGCGTTGCATTGGGCAAATTGGCTCAGGAGGATCCTTCTTTTCGTGTTATTACAGATGAAGATAGTGGACAAACTATCATTTCTGGTATGGGAGAATTACACTTGGATATTTTGGTTGAACGCATGCGACGGGAATTTTCCGTTGAGGCAAACATAGGAAAGCCCCAAGTAGCCTATCGAGAGGCAATTCAGAATCGGTGTAAGATAGAGGGGAAATTCATTCGTCAATCAGGAGGTAGAGGACAGTATGGTCATGTTTGGATTAAATTTGAACCGACTGAAGACTCCAGTCGGGTGGGGCTTGAGTTCAAAAATGAAATTGTAGGGGGTACAGTTCCGCGAGAATATATCTCAGCAGTGGCTAAAGGTGTTGAGGAGCAAATGCAGAGTGGCATCCTTGCGGGCTATCCTCTTCTGGGATTAAAAGCCACCTTGTATGATGGATCCTATCATGACGTTGACTCCTCTGAAATTGCGTTCAAGATCGCTGGCTCATTAGCGACAAAGAAATTGGCAGACGAGGGCTCAGTTGTCCTTTTAGAGCCAATGATGGATGTGGAGATTGTGACTCCGGAGATCAACATGGGGGATGTTGTAGGCGACATTAACCGCCGCCGTGGCCTTATCATTGGAATGGAAGATAATGCTCAAGGAAAAGTAGTCAATGCTGAGGTTCCGTTGGCCGAGATGTTTGGGTATGCAACGGATCTTCGTTCGGCTTCGCAGGGGAGAGCAACTTTTACAATGGAGTTCAGTCGTTATTGTGAAGCCCCGAAAAATGTGCGCGATCTAATAATTTCTAAGACCTACGGCGGCTAAAATTATTTGAGATTGATCTTGAGGATTGTAAGGCACCGACGTGATTCTATTTTGCATCACGTAATTCCTTGGCTGCGCTTATTACTTCATTTGCTATATTTTGTGGACAAGGCATATAGTGGGAAAACTCCATTGAAAATTGACCCCTCCCTGATGTCATAGTCCTGAGATGGCCGATATAACCAAACATTTCTGACAGCGGAACATCTGCTTTTATTCTAACCCCTGTTGTTGTCGCCTCTTGATCCTTAATCATACCTCGGCGACGATTTAGGTCGCCGATGACGTCGCCCACATGATCCTCTGGAGTAAAGACATCTACCTTCATTATTGGCTCTATAATCTGAGGGCCTGCTTTGGGCATGGCTTGACGGAAAGCACCTTTAGCTGCAATTTCGAAAGCTACTGCTGATGAATCCACCGCATGGTATGCGCCATCAAAAATTTCAAATTCGACATCTAAAACAGGATATCCGGCCATCGGCCCATCAGACATCATTACCTTAAATCCTTTCTCAATAGCTGGAAAAAACTCTTTGGGTATATTTCCTCCTACAACAGTTGAACTAAACAAAAAACCGCTACCTGGAACACCGGGACGAACACGAAAATCGATTTTCCCAAATTGTCCGGAACCACCGGATTGTTTCTTGTGAGTGTAACTATCTTCGATAGCGTTTGTTATTGTTTCTCGGTACGCAACTTGAGGTGCACCAACAATTAGATCCACTCCATAAGTTCTCTTCAAAATGTCAACTTTTATATCCAGATGCAGTTCCCCCATTCCTTTCAGAATTGTTTCTCCTGAATCATCATCAGTTTCCACCCTAAAAGAGGGGTCTTCAGCTACCATTTTTCCTATGGCAATTCCCATTTTTTCGGATCCACCCTTGTCTTTTGGTTTAACTGCTATTGATATTACAGGTTCAGGAAATATCATTGGTTCCAGAGTAACTGGCGATTTCGGATCGCATAAGGTATGTCCAGTTTGAACGTTTTTCATTCCAACAATTGCAATGATGTCACCGGCAATTGCAGACTCAATTTCATTTCGGTCGTCGGCATGCATTTCGACCATCCTGCCAATACGCTCGGTCTTCCCTGTGTATGAATTATAAATCGTCATCCCACGTTCTAATCGTCCAGAATAAATTCTGATAAAAGTTAGAGCACCAAAGCGGTCATCCATAATTTTAAATGCAAGTGCTTTAAACGATTCCGAAGTTGAAACAACAGCATATTCGCCCGTTTCATCGCCTTTCTCATCAGTGAGGGGTTGAGGATCTACTTCAGTAGGGTTTGGAAGGAAATCAACGACGGCATCCAATACCATTTGTACCCCTTTATTTTTAAAAGCAGAACCGCAATAGGTTGGAAAAAAATCAAGCGCTATGGTGCCCTTTCGAATACAGCTTTTAATGTCGTCTACGGAAATTTCCTCTCCCTCCATATAGGCCATCATTAAATCGTCATCTTGCTCTATTGCAGATTCTACTAGCCGCTCGCGGTAATCCTCTACTTGCTCAGCCATATACTCGGGTATATCCACAACCTGATAATTTTCTGGCATACCTGAATCATCCCAAACATATGCTTGGCGCGTTAATAGATCTACAAGGCCGACGAAATCCTCTTCGATACCTATTGGGAGACACATGATTAATGGATTTGCACCGAGAACTTTTTTAATTTGCTCAACGACGTTTAAAAAATCAGCGCCCATTCTATCCAGTTTATTTACAAAAATTATTCGGGCAACTTCAGATTCGTTCGCGTACCTCCAGTTCGTTTCTGACTGAGGCTCGACGCCACCAGATCCACAAAAAACGCCAACGCCGCCATCTAGAACCTTGAGTGACCGGTATACTTCCACGGTAAAATCGACGTGACCGGGTGTGTCTATAATGTTGAAACGATGGTCGCGCCAATAACATGTTGTCGCCGCAGATTGTATTGTAATTCCCCGTTCTTGCTCTTGTTCCATAAAGTCGGTGGTTGCCGCGCCGTCATGAACCTCTCCAGTCTTATGGATTTTCCCAGTTAACTTTAAAATTCGTTCCGTCGTAGTGGTTTTCCCTGCGTCAACATGCGCGAAAATACCTATATTTCTGTAATGAGATAGATCAGTCATTTTTGAACTCAGCGATTAAAGGATATCGGTTAATAAAAAACGGGGCGAGTATACAGGATAAAACTCAGATTGCAGAGTAAATTTGCACTGCTTTCGGTTTTTAAAATCATTTTATTTTAATACGCCGTGAATTTGTCGAAGAGGTTATTTTTATTATAAGTGAGAGGCACAAAAATATGGAAGAATTTATAATTTCATATGGTTCTGATTGACTATGCCAGACCTCGGTATGAGAATAATGCAGAATAATTTTTTATGAAATTTTGTTCAAGATTTCAGTTTGCTGAAATTTACAACTAAAAGCTCGTTTAGGAGACGCTGAGATGGCAAAAGAAAAGTTTGAAAGGAATAAGCCGCACGTAAATGTGGGTACTATCGGCCACGTAGATCAT
>PCCK01000014.1 GCA_002731695.1 Porticoccaceae bacterium | reverse complement strand
ATAACTATTATCAAACACACCACCTCGCATGATATTAAACAAAACGTTAGCACAGTGATGCGCGCTAACAATTGATTCACCACTTATTTGCTGGCCATCAGCCGCAGCAACCAAATGCGCTAAGTGCGCACTACCATTCTTAATATCAACTGCAACGGAGCGTTGCATTTCACCTGAATCTTTAAGTGCCTCGGATAAGTCCCCTACTTTTTTCTGTGACTGCTCAACATCGGCGACTTGAATCCAATTATGAGAAGAAAGAGGTTTAATTTTTACTTTTCCAGCGTTATAAAAACATCCTCGTGTGCCTCGTACGGTCATACTTTTTGGACATACTCCAGTTAATAAAAAATTCTCTATCTCTTGTGGATTATTTAGAATAGTAGACTCAGGCCACCCTAGCGACCAAACCACTGAAGCGGTCAAACACTCAACTGGAATCGGTTCGTCTACAATTCCTGAAGCTAAGCGGTGCGTTAATAGTTGATTATTTTTATCCAACTCTGAAAGCCTATAAGCATCCACAAGACAACTCATGCTTTGTTGCATGCGAACTCCTACATTAGAAGGCAAAATATTAGCTAAACCATCAACAATGACGGGCTCTTTGGGAGTATCTCCTATATTGGATAATTCACAGGTACGAACAAACCCGAATTTTTCAGAAGTTTGCCACCGGTAAGTAAACTTTAATTGTAGTTGGTGATTTAATTCTTCAAAAATTAAACTATCACCAAATAAACTCTTATAGAGTCTGCGCTGAATACTGTACTGACGCGCGGCATCTGGTTTAAAAGGCTCCCAGCGCAAACCGTCAGAAAGAATGATCGTTTGTGGACCCGTGCAATTCCAATCATCAATAATGCGGTCGACAGTGTAATATGGAAAAAGAGCGTTTTCTGGTGATTCTCGACCAGCACTCAAAGAACCGTTTGAGGCAACAAAAAACCAGTGGTTACTAGCGCTCACCATAGTCAAGAAAAAGACAGGGAATTGTTCAAGTGCATCAATATACATAAATGACTCGCCATCAATAGTTACAGCTCCTGAAAATTGAGTGCCGAAAGAATGACTAACTTTATTTACTTGGCACAATGTGGCATTCATATCTCCCTTGGATTCTGGCATATTATATGCTAAATATAATTATAACAATTAGTAGAAAAGTGCTATTACATATTAATAGAGGTAAAGAAATATACCTATGTTTTATTCACAAACTACACCACTAAACTTGCACAAAATTGCACTGCAACTGTCAATGTTTTCTGTAAGATATTTCTACAACTAACCAAAATACACATTTCTTATCCATGTTAAGCTTACCCTCAGAAATAAATCAACAAGCATTAGCTGACGCACTTAATGTCTCAAGGTCGACTGTCTCTCGAAGCTTCACCAATCATCCTGGTATAAAGCCTGAAACGCGAGCTAAGGTGTTTGAATTAGCTTCTAAGTGGGGTTACCACCACATGCAAAATCGCATGTCCAATACAAAGCAGAGGAACTCAGAGAAAAGCGGTAATTTTGCGATTATAATTTGCTCGAATGTAGGTGAGTTCAATCGTGATGATTACGACAGTCCTGGAAGATTGCTACTTAAAGGTGTATCCGAATACACCCAGTTAGAAAACATAAGCCAATCGGTACACTTTGTAAGCCCAAGCGCTACATCCATCCGTGACATAGCTTACCAATCAATACTAAAGCGTCTTGGGGGTGATTTGAGCGGCCTATTATTAATGTACCCTTTTCCTAAAAAAATCGTTGATGTGCTCAATGTTCAGTACTCCTGCGTATCGCTTGTTGAACAAAGAGGAGCAGGCGCGGTAAATTGCGTTGATGTGGATCATTATCAAGGCATCGCCTTAATTATTAATGAACTTATTAAGCTTGGGCATAAAAGAATCGGTTTCTATACGAAGCATTACGAAGTCGAGGCTAGTTGGTCACTAAGACGATGTGGTGCTTACTTTGAAAAGATGACGCAACTAGGGCTACCAATTTATGAAAAGGATATGATTAATATATCTCCGCAAGCTATCCGTTCCATAGAAGATAGTTATGATGTGGCTGCTAAGCAAATCAAAGATGGAGTGACCGCTTTTGTTTGTGCAGCAGATCACCAAGCTTATGATTTGATAGATGCACTTAATAAGCGCGGTATACGCGTACCTGAGGATGTATCTGTTACTGGATTTGATGGCATCCAGCCCCCCACTGAAAAAGTACCACTCAGTACAATTAAAATCCCTTATAATGAAATCGGTTTTCAAGCAGCTAAGCGGCTAAATGACCTTGTTCATAAAAAGTTTGGTCCCTCTCAACACATTTTAATGGGATGCACTCGCCTTGAAGGTCGCACTCTCGATCATCCAAGCAATAAAAAACTGCATCTGTAATCTAACGAATTATCTGTATGCGTTTGATAGCTCCCTTGAAGGCATAGTTTGGAACAGTCTTATTGACTATTTGTGCAGCGCCTGCTCCTAAAACCAATGGTCTTTTAACTGGAGCCTTGAATGGCTGAGGAAGTGCCACACTGTCCACACACTCATCATTCAGATACAGTGACAAGCGATTGTAGTCAATTACAGCTCTTAACGTAGACCAAGTGCCTAAGCTATTAGAACTCGAGTCAATTGTAGTACGAGTTGCAATCCAAGTACGACACAAAACCGCAATACCTAAACGTCCATCTTGTAAAAATATTTTATATCCAGAATTAGGTCCTGCATGGGTTACGAGAACACCATCTGCGTCTGCCTTAAAATCAAGTTCAATTACATAAGGCCATGAGGCGGGATCAATCTTAGGGTTGTAGCCGAATTTTAATCCACTACCATTCCCATCAAATACCATAGAGTTGCTGCTAAATGTACAATCGTTGGCAACGACATGAATATCTGAATTAGAGGCATCTTGAAGTTTTCCATCTAGTACCGTAAAGTCGCATATCGTGCCTTGCTCTGATCGGTAACGAGGTAAATTCTTGGGAAATACGTCTACGCGCCAGCCAGATTCAATAATTTGTGCATCCAGCACTTGGCGCATTTCATCATGGAGTGCTTTGTGCGCATCTATTCCAGCTAAATTATTTATTTCGTGCGGATCATTATGAAGATCATAAAGTTCGTCTGTATCATCTATGTCAGGATAACGTATGAGTTTATAACGATCGGTACGAGCAGCTACCATAGTCGGAATGGAATGCACTAAATCCATCCAATACTCATAAAAAATACTCGTACGCCACTGCGTATTTTTTTGCTCCAATAATGGGCGCATAGATAAGCCCTGCATAATCTCTGGTACCGAAACATTTGCATAATCGAGCACAGTCGGAGCAAAATCTAAATTGGTCACTAATCCAGCGACTGAAGTAGTCGGCTCAATTTTATTAGGATACACAATAATCATCGGAATGCGTAAGCTTTCCTCGTAAGCCAGTCGCTTATCCCAGCGACGATGCTCCATATGAAAGTAGCCATTATCACTAGTAAAGACGATCAAAGTATTGTCTAAAGTACCGCGCTTTTTTAAAGCTGTAATCAATCGACCAACGCCATCATCAACAGCGGAAACGCAGCGAAGCTGCTTCACGTACTTGGTGTTGCGTTGCCATGGTTTGATGGCAATTGATTCAGGCACTTGATCCGCCTCTAGCTCTCGTGTGCGCCACTCCCAACGATAATCTCTAATTTGCTGTCGACGCATCCATTCCGGTTTATTTTTAAAATCATCGACCCAGCTAAGCGGTTGAGGGAGTGATCGACCCGCTCCAAATGCATCTTTGTGGCGCGCAGCAGGTTTAAATGGCTCGTGTACAGCTTTATGCGATAGCGCTACAAAGTACGGTTTGTCGAGTGAATGCTGATCAATAAATTCAATAGTTTTATCTGTGAGTAAATCCGTTGTATAGCCCTTAAAAGAAACCTCATCACCGTTAATGTTAAACTTTGGATTGTGGTACACTCCCTGCCCTTTAAAACTTAACCAATAATCAAAGTAAGGGCGAGGCATGGCGTGATCACCCATATGCCATTTCCCGATCCATGCAGTTGTATACCCAGAGGCTTGTAGCTCCTTGGTTAATGGTGGAGTCACCTCTGGGTTGTATTCAGAGGTCTCGTTATCAATAACACCATGTTGATTGGCGTACGTTCCAGTCACAAATGTAGCCCTAGACGGGCAGCATATGGAAGTCGTTACAAATGCATTTTCCATCAAAGCACCCTGCCCTCGTAGAGCATCAATGTGTGGCGTCTTCACATATGGATGACCCATACAGGACAAGGCGTCCCAGCGAAGGTCATCTAGTAAAATGAAGACAACATCTGGTTGCTTTTTGCCGTTAGTCGTACCGACTGATTGTGCAAACGTAGGATTTCCTATAAATCCAAAAAAAGTGAGAACGAATACTAGTAAAAGAAGATTATTAGATTTGTGCATAAAGGTAGAAGGTAAAACTATTAGAGTATTGGGTATTAAGTGCTAGTATCTAAATAGCTACGACTTTAATATAAAAAAAATTACTATTTAAGGGCCTAATCTAGAGTCAAACACTATAGCAATTTAATGCAATCGACTAGATTAGGTTACCAATCAGTAACTTGTATACCAAATAAATTATGTGATTCGCTTACTTATTAGCGCGGTGTCACCGGAGGTGGTACTTGCTGCGACCAATCGAAGAAAAACTTAGACATTTGCTCGTATTTTTCACTGTTAGAAATACTTAGATCAACTTGCTCCATTGGATCTGTTCGAAGATTAAACAATTCACTCTCGCCCTGCCTACTATAAACAAGCTTCCAATCTCCATTGCGTACCGCACCAGAGGTGCCGGCAAACCACAGTAGAGTCCTTGGCTGCATAAAGTCTGGCACCTTTGAAATTAATGGGCTTAAATCTATTCCATCGACCGCTTGCTGATGATCGAGGGATGCGCCGGCAAGACTACTTAAGGTAGGTACAATATCTAGAGTCGTCACTGGATAGTTCGACTTAATTGCAGTCGCAATCTTATGCGGCCAACTTAAAATATAAGGAACGCGTACGCCACCCTCATAAAATGTCCCTTTATATCCCCGAAGCCCAGCAGTACTACCAAGCATCTCTCCGCGCGGCCAGTGCTCCGGCATGCCCTTAAAAGTAGTTCTTGCAGGTCCATTGTCACTTACAAATAAGATAACGGTATCCTCTCGGATCGCATTATTCCGAAGTGTCTTTAATAAACGCCCTACACCCTCATCGATCGCTAGCATCATAGAAGCATAGAGGCGCAGTGGTTCGCTATCAATATGGGATAGATTTGATAGATGCTCACTCTTTCCTTGAAGTGGACTGTGCGGGGCATTGTAGGATAAATATAAAAAGAATGGTTTCTGCTTCGTCTGAGCACTTATAAATTCACAGGCGTGCCGTGATAAGCGATCCGTCAAATATTCGTCACCCTCTTTCAGTGGACCCCATATGTCATTAGTTTTAGTACTGCCATACTTACCATCTTCAACGCCGTGATAGGCTCCATTATTGTTTGGCCAGTAATCACCCTCCCAAACCATTTCATCGTATACATAATCAAAATATCGCTTAGCCGGCATTGGGTTCCAAGCAGGATTGTTTAAATTCCACTTACCCACTAGTGCAGTAGTATATCCAGCGCTCTTCATTAGCTCTGAAAGAGTTTGATGTCCACTCGGCACGCGTACCGCTCCCATATCTGGATTCCAATAAACTCCTATTCGGCTCGGTTGCATCCCGGTAAGCAAGCCAACTCGACTTGGTCCGCAGACGGGGCTAATGGTGTAGCCTTCGGTAAAGCGTATCCCAGACTCAGCTAGCGAATCAATATTTGGAGTTTCTACAAGCTCACCGCCGTAGCAACTAAGGTCACCATAACCCATATCATCCACATAAATTAAGATAATATTAGGCCTTGGCTCCGAGCTATGCGCACAAAGTAACGACACGAAGAATAAACTAACAGTGAGGTACATTTTGAGCACCGCTAAAGAATTAACTAACATAACTGGTATTAATTATCATAACGCTCAAAAAAGCGCGTCTTAACTGCACCAAAATTACCCTTTTTCCAGCTATTACTATCTTCCGGCTTTTCGGCACTGACTTGTTCTAAATATAGCTCTAAGGCGGCACTCATCTGCGCTTTAAGAACAGTCTTTTCTCCGGATAAATCCGTGCTCTCTGCTGGGTCCTTAGCAACGTCAAACAATAAGTCGCGCTGCGAAGAATAAAAACGCAGCAACTTATAGTCGCCTATTCGGATCGCTGAATGGGGCTCATTGATTCCGACCATGTTGTAATGCGGAAAGTGAAAAACAAGACCCTCGGCAGGACGAGCGATTAAAGAATCAGAATTATTAAGTACTGCTGCAAAACTACGTCCATCCAGATTCTTAGGAAGCGAACCTGTAAATCCAGCTAGCTCGGCAACTGTTGGCATTAAGTCATAACTAATAACAGGTGTATCACTTTGGTCACCTGCTTTGATTCTTGGACCCACAACCGCAAACGGCACACGAATGCCACCTTCGGTCAAGTCCCACTTGCCTCTTAGTAGAGGCGAGTTAAGCCCCTGCGAATAGGGAGCACCTTTATTGACCTGCATCGGCAGGCAGGGCATGCCGCCATTATCCGAGGTAAAGATTAAATAAGTATTTTCAGCTAAACCCATGGAATCAAATGCATCTAACAATGTTCCTACAGAACGGTCTAAATCTGCGACCATAGATGCATAGGCGCGGTTGCTATGCAACTGTCCCGCTTTACGAAGTAAGGTACTTGCGTACGTATCCTCGGAATAGACTAAATCGGAGTGTAATGCATAGTGAGAAATTTGAACGAAAAATGGCTTCTCATCTTTGATTGAATCTTGCATGAAATCAATAGCCCGAGCAGTCAATGAATCGACTCTTTTTGGGTCTTCTTCGGCATANCCACCCCACTCGCGTTCGTGATTTCGCATGGTGAATCCGCCCTGCTTGTTNGTGGTACGNCCATCATGNGCATCATAGCCATAGCGCTTNGGATCTGCGCTAATATGCCATTTACCAAANTGNGCNCAGCGNTAATCTGNATNNGCTGCTTTGAGTAACTGAGGGATNCCTACTTGATTATGATCGGCGCCATTGTCTCCNAGCACTCTTGTGTAGNGNAGGCGCGCNGGTGACTTTCCAAATTGCACGCTATAGCGAGTTGGTGAGCANACAGGNGAAGCCGCGTAGCCNTGGCTAAANCGCATTCCGCGCTCGAGCAAGNCATCNATATTAGGGGTCTGATGAAAATCGCTCTTCGCTTCTGGAAGACTCTTATCCATAGGGGCGGATAAGCTAGACCAGCCCTGATCGTCCGTGAGAACCAAAATAAAATTAGGAGATGTATTCGCGAATAGACCAGACCCGCCAGAAGCGCCAAGCATCATGCCAATAAGGAAAATACTTTTTAATTGGAGCACTGAATTAATAATACTAACACTAAAAAAATAAAAAACTATGAACCTCAGCTCTAAAAAGCAATTTTGGTCATAAAGCGAACCGAGCGCCCCTCACGATAGAAAGCATAATTACCACGATTGATTAGATCTCGGTTATCCAAAATATTATATATGTTTAAACCTAGACTTACTTTAGGAGGTTTACCCGAGCCCTTTAACTTAAACGAATAATTCATAAATAAATTAGTAGAGAATTCATGTCCTAAGCGCAAAGGGTGGTTACTACCATCTGGAAGAATAAAGAATGTCACCATACTTGGGGAGCGCCATGTTTGGTTCACTCCAACTGACAAATTACGAAACTTACCACTTGTAAATTTATATCGGGCTGTGAAATTTGCTCGTTGTTTTGGTCGTCCCGGAAGCTGGTCTCCTTGATAAAAAAATTGACTTTGAAGGCTTGGGGTAATACTTGAGTCCAAACCTGTAACAGAATTATCTATAGTAAAATTATAAGATCCAAAAAAGGTCCATGCTTTGCTTGGATTATAAGTTAGATCAAGTTCCATTCCTTCCGAAATAGTTTTGTCTCCTGGAGCCCGACGACCCGCCATAAGGCCTTGCCGAATATAACGACTTCCACCATTATAATAAAGTTCTGGGTACTGCTCACCGTATACACTGAATGGGTAAATTGCATTTAACATATTAGTTGTATAAGGAAACTCATCATCATTTTCCTTTTCGATTTGATAGTATACAAATTGACCATCAATTTTATTATTATTAGCACTAAAACGAATTCCGCCTTCTAATCCTCTACCGTACTCTGGCGGTGCTATCTCGCCAATCGGCGTCCGCTGTGTTCCTGCAGGAGACTCAATTGATTCGGCGTAGTTAGCAAAGATACCAACTGAAGAATTGATCCAATACAATGCACCCAAAGATGGACTTAACTTATGATAGGTATCATCTTCTAAGTTATTGTTACCATCATCAATACCAGTATCTAAACCATGTATAATTACTTTTCGAAGTCTTGATGTAAGATTAACATTATCATACCTAGCACCTAACAATGTGTGTATTCGTCCATCCATAAATTCGCTTTGAAGAGCGAACCACTGACTGTAAGTCTCCACATCTGAATATTGTGTCTGACGAAGAGCCCATTCAGAATCCGGTGATAAATCGTAACTAGACAATGTATAGTTTGGAGAATTCAAATTACCATTGGGCATTGTCAAATAAGTAGTTCCATCAAGCGGTAGCATACTTATGTTGGAACTAGTTTCAAAATCAAAGAGTATACCCGGGACTGTGGAATCGAACCCTGTATCAATTCCAAAATATTCGTAAGCACGATTCTTATCAGTAAAACGATTATTATTTAGCAGATCTTGTCCCGCATAAGAACCATCGTCCAATAGTGCTCCAATAGGTATCATATCAAACTCTCTGGCATCCTTAACACTGGAGTCGTAATCAAATCCGCTCACTAGCTTGTGAACTCCAACACTAAATGGAAATTCTCCATCATAAATAACTGTAGCTTTTAAGCCCTGTCTTTCGGTCAGCCAATTATTTTTGGTCCAATAAGTCGAAATGTATGGTTCCCCGACATCAAATGCTGTCTTAGGGTCAATGTTTTGATAAGGCAGAGTGAATAATTGACGCACTGTAGGTGCTCCATAACTGTCTCGTGATAAACCATTCCCTTCAACTTCTTGCTGATTGATAGCTAACTCAAATTCTAGGTCATCGTTAATTAGTTGCTGTAATTTAGCCGATGCGAAGTAACCGTCACGGTCATTCATTTTATCTGGTCCTGCGATGCTTCCATAATTTTCTGCATTAATGCCATCGTACAAAGCAATTATGCCACTTCTATCGTTTATAGTAGAGCTATTTTGAACGATATGCTCAACAACGACTGCAGGTAAAAACTCAACAAAATCAGGCGTGTATGGTACCTCATACCCAAAACGACTGAGCATTCCGTTGTAGTCATCATTTCTTCCATTACTATCAAATAAAGTGTCGTCATCTCTTAGCGTCCTGTCCTTCATAGCTCGAACAGGAAAATAGGACTCAGTATCAACAGACTCAAAGTGAAGCCGTAGGTTTGTTTTTGCACTTGGTTTGTAATTAATTGCCAAAGTTCCCCCCTTAAAGCGATTTTTTTTATAGGGATGGTCATATTCTTGGGATAGGTTTACACCCATAAACTTGATGGCTAATTGATCGTTAACAATTTGGTTTACAGCCAACTGTCCGCGCTTAAATCCCTTGTCGCCAACGGTATAACTAAAAGCCTGAACATCCTTAGCGAAATTCGCCAACTGCGGAATTGTGTTAACAGTGCCACCCGGTGAAGCTTGACCAAAGATCAAGCTATTCGCACCTTTGATGATATCGACCCGATTTACATTGTATCCGTCCCGAGGGACTGAACGTGGGAAATAGTCATAACGCGAGGCAGCAACACGAAATCCTCGTATTCGCAATCGATCTAAACTGTAACCATCCGGATCGGTATCAATACCCGATACAACTGCTGCCAGATCTTCATTAGACTGAATACCTAAATCAGAAAGTAATTCCTCATTGACGATCGACATCGTGATGGGGGTATTTTTAACGAGCGAGTTCGTGCGGGTCGCAGAATTACTGTTAGCAGAAAAATACCCCTGATCATCGGAGGCGCTTACTTCGAAATCCGAGAGAATATAAATATCTTCATTTTCCACATCGTTCGTACTGCGAACTGCGACCGCTGCTGTGTCGGCATCATTAGCATTAACCGAGGCACCGCCCTGCTGTGCATATGCAGGGATAGTAAAACTAGAAAATAAAATCAGAACTATAGAATTTCTCATAATCGGGCTGTTACAAATCAAAAACAGAAGACAAAGCGCTAGGGTACAATTAACTTGTCAATGCAATTTAATGCAATGATTGTAATTCAATATACCAATTAATCAACACATAAAAAATGTCCTTCTGTAGTAAGCAATTCTCGTTCTTAAATTGTATAGCGCCCCTGCTAGCTTTGTACCAAAGCCACGCAGAAATAACTGAAAGCTTTCATATGTCAGCTGTATCCGGTAGCGAAATTGGTAGCATTGGTGCGCGTGCAGGAACTGATAGTAAGGGCTGGATGAGTACCTGGCAAACCGTTGCTGGAACGGCTCGCTACAGCAGTGATGATTTAAGCATCGACTCTTTATCCTCTAGTGGAGGATCCATACAGGTACGCGGAGAGAGGAAGGCCAAAAGCATTGGAAGAGCTGTCGTTATGCGACAAATGGATGCAACTTACTCTGGAGATATCTACGGA
>PCCK01000013.1 GCA_002731695.1 Porticoccaceae bacterium | reverse complement strand
CCTCGCAACTGAGTTGGAGGAGGTGATCATAACTTCAGATTTTCGAGATGCGGCACTATCGGAGTTTTCTAATAGTGTGACTGTTTTGTCGAGCAAGGATATTGCTCGCCGGCAGGCGACGCACCTAGAACAGATTCTCAATCTGTCCCCGAATGTTAACTTTGCAAGTGGTGCATCAAGGGGACGTTTTGTACAAATTAGAGGAATTGGAGAACGTAGTCAATTTATCGAGCCTGTTAACCCGTCAGTGGGGATAGCAATAGATGGTATAGACTTTACCGGTATAGCCGGCGCCGCGACAACAATGGATATTAGGCAGATTGAAATATTGCGAGGACCTCAGGGGACGCTTTTTGGAGCAAATGCTCTGGCAGGATTAATTAACCTTCAATCTTATCAGCCAACTGATGTTATGGAGGGAACTCTTTCCTTGACTTCCGGGACCTATAATTCCAACACACTTGCCGCAGCAGTTGGTGGTCCCATTGACGAGAGCGCTGGGTACAGGGTGTCCATTCAAAGCCACAATAGTGATGGCTTCATAACTAATGATTATCTCCGGCGTGATGATACCGACGATATTGATGAATTGAGTCTCCGATTAGTTACTAAATGGACTATTAGCAATGATTTTACAACGAAGTTAACGATTTTTCATGTGGACGCCGACAATGGCTATGATGGATTTTCTTTGGATAATACGCGTACAACCCTGTCGGATAAGCCTGGACATGATCGACAAAAATCTACTGCTCTTGGTATAGACACTTCTTGGGATTTAAATGAAAATTTTAAGCTGATTGGTATGATGAGTCGCGTTAAGAGCGATCTTGAGTATGGCTATGATGAGGACTGGGCTCATCCTTCTATTTGTGAGGGTCTGGAGTGTTCTGGTTGGGAGTACAATTCACAGGATAACTACTTGAGAGATCATGTAAATAGCAAAATTGATTTTCGGTTAGTCTCGAGTCGACCAGCCGTAGTACTGGGCAAACCATTATCTTGGGTATTTGGCATCTACGCTCGGCGGCAGAGTGAAACTTTGATAAGAGAGTACACTTATAACATCAGCGATTTTTCGAGCACTTTCGACACGAGAAATAGCGCAGTTTATGGACAACTCTCCACAGATATTTCCTCAAGGCTGAACTTGTTGAGTGGTATTAGGTATGAGAAACGGGACGCAACTTATGTTGATACTGACGCAGTCAAGCATAATGTAGCTGAGGACTTGTGGGGCGGTAAAGTATCTATGCAATACAAGATAGATGGAGGCAGTTTGGTATATGGCTTGATATCTCGTGGTTACAAGGCGGGCGGTGTCAACAGTGACCCTGATCTGGCACCTGAGGATCGTGAGTTTGATACCGAATTTATGTGGAACCTTGAGACAGGATTAAAAAGGTCGTGGTTGCAGGATAAACTCAATACACAATTTGCGCTGTTCTACCAAGAGCGCAGAGACATACAAATTAAACAATCACTTATCCAACCCCGGGTTGATAGCAATGCAAGTGATTTCATCGATTATTTAGGTAATTCGGCTAAAGGCAGCAATTACGGACTAGAGCTGGAATTTGTTTGGATTGCTTCCGATGTGGCGACACTTTCTGGATCTTTGGGTCTATTAAAGACTGAATATGATACCCCTTTGTCTGGTTCTTTAAATAGCCGAGAGCAGGCGCACGCGCCAAGCTACCAATTCGATATTAGTGTTGACGTCAAAATGGCTGACAATTGGAAGTGGACGATCGAGGTGGAGGGTAAGGATGACTTTTACTTATCTTCAAGTCACAGCACCCGATCTCAGGCATACCAGTTGGTCAATACGAGCGTGACTTATGACGGCGGAGCTTGGGCGGTAGCATTATGGGCACGTAATCTTTTCGATGAAACGACAATTATTAGGGGATTTCGTTTCGGAAATGATCCCCGAAAGTTTTACGAAGCTGACTCTTATTTCCAGTTCGGAGAACCTAGAGTGTTGGGCTTGAGTGCGAGCTATAGATTTTTTTAATTTTCTGTGCGAATAGATTAATTGCTTGAGGTATATGGAATGCAGGTCACAATTGACATAAGTATGTACCCGAACCGAAAGAAATTTAAAACTCCGATAAAGGGTTTTATAGAGCGAATTAATCGCTTCGATAACCTCAAGATTTCTACTTTTCCGACTAGTACAGTTGTGCAGGGTGACTTCGTATGGGCGATGGAAGCCGTCCAAAAGACTATCGCTGATTGCTATCGTGAGTATCACATGGCAGTGTATGTCGTCAAAATTATTCCTGGTTACGAGGCCTTGTAGGAGATGCTTGCTTGGCTCAGTTTGGAGACATTAGCAGTGCTCTGTGCGATTGCTTACTTGTTTTTAGCAATGCGCGAAAACATCTATTGTTGGCACTTTGCGTTCCTCAGTACGGCATTGTATGTGTGGATCTTTCAGGATGTGAACTTGTACATGGAATCCGCCTTAAATATCTACTATGTTTTGATGGCTCTCTATGGATGGTTTTGTTGGAGTACTTCCAAGCCGACAGCTCAGGGGTTAAAAATAAAAAGTTGGACATTAAATCTTCATATCAAGGTTGTTAGTCTAATATGCCTTCTGACCGCTGTCTCTGGTATTTTGCTCAGCACAAATACAGATGCTTACCTTCCATATCTGGACTCACTAACTACATGGGGAAGCGTAATTACGACTTTTATGGTTGCTAGGAAGGTGCTAGAGAACTGGCTGTACTGGGTCGTTATAAATAGCTTGTCTATATTCTTATATGTTGATCGCGAGTTATATCAAACAGCTGTTCTTTTTGCTATGTATACTGTGATGTCTGTCGCTGGTTATTTTCAATGGAGAAGTATTTATCAACGAGAGAGTAAACAACATTCTTCAGCTGACGCTGTATCGATGGCGGAGCTGGAATCGCACTAACCGATGTCATCTGGATTTTAGGCCCATAGTTCAGTGTAAGCTCTCTGAAGGACTTACAAATCACAGTTTTTTGGTCGCAGCCGCCGATCAGCAAGCTGTAGTCCGAGTAAATTGTGCCCATGCCAGTCTGCTGGGTATCGATAGATCAAGAGAAATAGATATTTTGACTTTGCTGGCCGATTCAAAATTAGTGCCAAAAGTTTTGTTTATAAATGACGACGTGATGGTAAGCGAGTATATCAATGGAGCAAAATTAACAAAAGTAATGTTAGAAAATCCACCTTTGAGGTTACAAATAAAAAAAAACTTGAAAGAAATATCATCTTTTCTTAGCAGTCATGAGCGACGATTTAGTTATCTCATTCATTGTGAAAGGTATGTTAAACAATTGATGCGCGAGCAGTTACAGCTCGTTGACGTAAGTCATCTATTTTCTTTAGCTGAATATCTTGATTCTCAAGATTGGACACCTAGTCTATGTCATCATGATCTTGTGCGAGAAAATGTGTTAGTGAGCGATGATGGGGTACATTTTTTAGACTGGGAATATGCAGCAATGGGGCATCCGGCATATGATTGGGTTTCCTTATTTGGAAATGAATTTCCGCTTGATGAGATGGATTGCGGGCCTGTATCTCTCGAAATGTGGCAGCTTCTTGGTAACTTTCAAAGGGAGTTGGATAAATTATGGAGAATTCTTAATATCAAGCTAATTGAAAACTTTGAGTCTGGAAGATGAAAAAGCACACAAAAATCCCGAACCATCAGGAACGATATGTCATTATTTAGTAAGGCACGGAAACACCCTTTTCTCGCATTTACAAAGACCACTTTGAGTCCGGCATATATCATTGCAGGCACTGTTACCGTGAGCTTTATGAATCGGGAAGCACGTTTCATTCATATTGCGGGTGGCCGAGTTTTGACGACGAAATCGACGGCTTAATGCTACGNAAATCAGACCTCAATGGTCATCGTGCCAAAATAGTATATGCTTAGTGCAATGGAACACNTTGATTATAAATTCCGTGGAGAACATTGCACTCAAAAGAATAGACGANATTTTATGAATANATTNTNTTAAATATTGAAGGCGANGGNACTTCACTATATTTGTTATCCACTAAAGGTAAATTAATNTTTAAAATTTTTAAATTGGAAGGGTTGCTCAAGATCAACTTCTCGGACAATAGACATAATTTTTTGCAGATCGTCCCTTTTTTTCCCTGACACTCTCACCTGATCACCCTGAATTTGGGATTGAACCTTTAATTTTGATTCTTTTATTAGTTTTACAATTTTCCTACAGACGTCGTTTGAGATGCCCTGTTTAAATGTAATGGGTATGGAAAATATTTTTCCTCTATGAAGCGCTTTTTCATCGAATGACATCGCACGTGGATCGACTTTCCGTTTTATTAACTGAGCACGGAAAATATCCAGTAGCTGTTGACATTGGAATTCAGCTTCGGCCCTCGCAATGACTTGTTCTTTAGCGTAATCGAATGTTGCATCAACGCCGCGAAAATCAAAGCGAGAGCATATTTCTCGGTTTGAATTATCTGTTGCGTTTAGAATCTCAGAGGCATCAACCTCAGATACGATGTCCATACTTGGCATAATTAGCTAGGATCCTTGTTGAAAGTTGTTGTTTCAAGTGTAAACCGATTACCGAGGTTTGCTCTACCCAAATGTTGATAAAAAGTTTCGTTATTTGAGTTTTAATGGGAAATCATAAGCAGAATTAATGGTTAAATCCGTTGAAGGGCGCTCGAGAGAGGTTTACACTTTTCTTAATGCTTTTATTGGATCAGGCAATGTCAGAAGAATCAGGTAAATTGCTTTGGAAACCGACGCAAGAGCAGATCATGAATTCCAATCTCCAAAGATTTATGGAGACACTCTCTGACACACACTCTGTAAGCTTTTCCAATTATAACGAATTGCATAAATGGTCTATTGACGATCCGGAAAACTTTTGGTCGGCGGTATGGACTCATACCGGAATAAAATCATCAGTCAATTTTACACGAGTCCTAGTTGAGGGAGATAAATTTCCCGGAGCAAGATGGTTTTCTGGCGCAAGGCTCAATTATGCGGAGAATTTGCTTCGCACTTCTGAGGAAAAAGTTGCTGTTATTGGACGTCTAGAGGATGGAACTCGCACCACAATTACACATCAGCAGTTGTACCGACGAGTAGCGCAATGTGCCGCAGCGATGAGGCGCAAGGGAGTGACTAATGGCGATCGGGTTGCCGGATTACTACCAAACGTTATTGAGTCGATTATTGCGATGCTCGCGGCAAGCAGCATTGGAGCCATTTGGTCGTCTTGTTCTCCCGATTTTGGCCTCAGTGGGGTGCTAGATAGGTTTGGACAAATTAAGCCGAAGCTGTTAATCGCTTGTGATGGGTACTTTTATAATGGTAGAACTGTGAATTGCTCTCAACTTGTTACAGAGCTCTGTAACCAATTAAAGAGTATCCAATGCCTCGTGATAGTGCCAGTGACAGGCATTTTCAAAACTGCGGGAACTGACGGGTCAGGTATTATTTTTGAAAACTTTTTAGTTACAGAAAATACGCCCAAACTTGTTTTCGAGCAGCTTCCCTTTGATCACCCCTTGTTCATTATGTACTCTTCCGGAACAACTGGAGCTCCAAAATGTATAGTGCATGGTGCTGGCGGTACGCTGATTCAACATCTCAAAGAACATCGTCTCCATGTAAATTTAACCCCAAATGATAGGATGTTTTTTTTCACTACATGCGGTTGGATGATGTGGAATTGGCTGGTGAGTGCCCTTGCCTCTGAAGTGACATTGGTTTTGTTCGATGGTTCTCCATTTTATCCGATGCCAAAATCATTGTTCGACTTAGTTGAGGAGGAGAAAGTCACAGTTTTTGGCACAAGCGCAAAATATCTAGCTGCGCTTGAAAGACACGGAGTCAAACCAAGCGAAACCCATAATATTACAGGTTTAAGGAGTGTACTTTCTACCGGTTCACCGCTGTCCAGCAGAAGCTTCAGATATATCTACCGAAACGTAAAATCCAATATTTCTCTGGCGTCGATCTCTGGAGGTACTGACATAATTTCGTGTTTTGTTCTGGGCAACCCTTGTCTACCCATCTGGGAAGGAGAAATTCAGTGTATTGGACTAGGTATGGCTGTGGAAGTTTGGGATGAATATGGCAATTCCGTGAGGGAGCAAAAGGGTGAGCTAGTGTGCACAAAACCTTTTCCAAGTGCCCCTATTTACTTCTGGGATGATAAACAAAATAAGAAGTACTTGGCGACATATTTTGATGTGTTCCCAGGGATTTGGGCGCAGGGGGACAATGCTGAGATTAATTCTCGTTTGGGGATTGTGATTCACGGCAGATCTGATTCCACCCTCAATCCAGCTGGAGTCAGGATTGGGACTGCAGAAATATATCGACAATTAGAGGTGTTTGATGAGTTATTAGATTATGTGTGTGTTAGCCAGATTTGGGAAGGTGATGAGCGTGTAATTTTGTTTGTGGTATTGAAAGAAGGAGTTGAGATGACAGCCGAGTTACGCTCCTCGATCTGTTCGACGATTAGGGAGGAAACTACTCCTCGGCATGTACCAAAAAAAATAATTGCTGTAGCTGATATCCCGAGGACAATGAATGGGAAAACAGCTGAGCTAGCTGTTCGTAAGATCCTGCACAATGAGCCGATTACGAATATTGACGCTCTTGCTAACCCAGAATCACTCAGTTTATTTCGCAATCTAATCGAACTCACCAAGTAGGTATATTGAGATTAAGCTTATAAAGCCTCACATACACTTAGTGTATCTAATTTAAACCAACTAAGTGCTAATACGATTCAAAGATAGAAAGGTCAGCATCTAGAATCATCAACTTTTTTGATATTAAATGCTAGGTTTTCTTGAGTAGGATTTCAGTATTTTGATCCCAAGATCATGCATACAATCTCAGATGTCAGCCAAAAAAAATTAAGCCAAATTTGGTTTAGTCTTTCCTACGGAATGTTATAGTGAATTTTTATCAAAGTGATGTGGTTTGATTTATGGATTTAAGCAGAGTAGATAAAGAGCTCTTAAGTTACTTAGAGAAGTTTCCGGAGATTAATATTTGGGATGATCTGCCGGCAACTCGAGTTCTTTCCCTTGAGATCATGAGAAAAAGAATCGCGAAATTAACTCCAATTCATGATGTTAAATCTGAAGACTTCAATGTGCTTGTCAAAGAAGGAGCTTCGGTAAAAGTAAGACTGTACCGACCTTTAAAAGATTTTGGTGAATTGCCGGCGTTAATTTGGTTACATGGGGGTGGATATTGCTTGGGAGGAATTGAACATGATGATCACGTTGTGCGTCAAATAGTTCAGGCAGTAGGTTGCATTGTTTTGTCAGTAGACTATCGTCTAGCCCCTGAGTTTCCATTCCCTGCTGCTTTGGATGACTCTTATACAGCTCTTTTATGGCTCTTTCAGCATGCCTCAAAATTTGGGGTAGATGACAAAAGGATAGCAGTTGGTGGTGCTAGTGCTGGAGGTGGGCTGGCCGCAGGCTTAGCGTTGGCAGCACGTGATCGTGGCGAGGTAAATCTTACTTTTCAATTATTATTTTGTCCGATGCTAGATGACCGTAATATGACTCCCTCGAGTTATTCTATTACAGATACTAGAGTATGGAATCGTGATTGTAATTTGCGGGGTTGGAGAGCTTACCTTGGGGACAAAAGAGGTATGGTTCCGGTATCTCCTTATGCCGCCGCCGCTCGCGCCGACAATTTAGCATCTCTCCCATCTACATACATGGGGGTTGGTTCCGAGGATCTCTTCGTTGATGAAAATCGAATTTATGCTGAGCGTCTGAAAGAGGCGGGAGTAGCTGTAGATTTCTCTGTAATCCAAGGAGGATTTCATGGCTTTGAATTTATACCCAAAGCTCAGCTCTCAAAAGAGACTCGGAATAGTTATTTTACGGCTTTAAAAAATGCGTTGTTTAAATGAGATGGCAAAACTTAAACAAACAGGGTTAACCTTCGATATTCGCACGATAAGCGAATTTGCCGAAAAGGAGGCCTAATTCAAATAATAGCCACATTGGTACCGCGAGGAGGATCTGCGATATGATGTCCGGCGGGGTAAGGAGCATCCCGAAGAGAAAACATAAAATAAAGATAAAAGGTCGTTTTTGGGAGAGCACATCGGGATTTACAACTCCCATCCAAGCGAGGATCACCACGGCTATTGGGATTTCAAAGCTTAACCCGAACGCAAAAAATAGCTTTAGCGCAAAGTTTAGGTAACTCTTAATATCCGGCATTATGATTATTCCCTCCGGCACGATTGTGCTGAAAAATAAAAATACTATAGGGAAAACGATGTAATATGCGAAAGCTATGCCGCTATAAAATAAAACTACGCTTGAGAGGAATAGTGGTATCGCGATCTTTTTTTCTTGTTGATACAGGCCGGGTGCGAGAAATGCCCACAGTTGGTATAGGATATAAGGCATAGCGGCAAAAAGAGATAGTACTAAGGTTAATTTGAATGGAGTTAAAAACGGTGAAGCGACTTCGGTTGCGATCATACTTGCATTCTCTGGTATAAATCTTCGAATTGGTTCCGAGATGTAGAGGTATAATTGATTACTAAAAGAGAACAGACCCACGAAGATTAGTAACACTGAAAAAATGCATCTTAGGGCCCGATTTCTAAATTCGGTTAGATGAGCGACCAGTGGTTGACTATCAAGCTCCTGCTCTTTCATAGGTCTGTTCGATTCTCGCCAGAGACCTGCATTTTTTTCAATTCTTGGTTGATTTGCTCCTTACTATGATTAATGTTGCGCAGTACTTCTTCATTATGAAGTTTATCCCTTATTTCCTCCATTCCAACCTCATTTTCCAGTTCTCGTTTCGCAGAAGAAATAGCTTGACTTATCCTACCAGCCCAAAGACTGAAGGAGCGTACAGCCTCAGGAATTCGATTGGGACCCATAACTATTAAGGATATCAAAGCTATTAACAGAAGTTCGGAAAAAGCTATGTCAAACATTTGATTAGCGTATTAGTAGTATTTTTGAGCCGATAATCCAAAAGGTTTATTCGATATTATTTCGTTTTTCAGAGGAAGTCACTGAATCAGCAGACTGCTCATCACGTGATTGATTCTCATCATTGGACACTGCATCTTTAAACCCTTTTACAGCACTGCCAAGGTCACCGCCTATGTTACGCAACTTCTTGGTGCCAAAAATTACACCTGTAATCAGAAGTATTATTAGAAGTTCTTGCCATCCAAATCCCATAATGTTACTTCCCTTTATCCCGCGCCATGTCTTTGGCTCTTTTCCTGAATTCCCGACACATTGAAGCGTCTGTCGAGTTCACCCAGAACTGCTTTTGCATCAGATCCTAGGTACGAAAGCATCACAAGGGAATGGAACCATAGATCAGCGGTTTCAAATACTAATTCTTGATTATCACCACTGACGGCCGCATCTTTGGCGGCTAGTATGGTTTCTGTTGACTCTTCACCCACTTTCTCTAAGATTTTATTAAGCCCGGCCTCATAAAGGGAAGCTACATATGAATCAGCCGCTGCTTGGCATTTTCTTTCTTGGAGTGCCTCCGTTAGGCGTTCTAAAATGTCTTTACTCATAGATACATCTCTTCTGGGGAGCGAATCACGTCATCTATCGTAGACCAGTTTTTATCTTGTAAAACTCTAAAAAAACATGATTCTCGTCCTGTATGGCAGGCAACGTTTCCTATTTGCACGACTTTAAGTAGGATAGTATCGTTGTCGCAATCTAGGTGCAACCCGACTAGGCGTTGTATGTTTCCTGATTGTTCTCCCTTCCGCCAGAGCTTATTTCGCGAGCGAGACCAATACACAGCGCGTTGCTCAATGACAGTTGCCTGAAGGGCTTGTTTATTCATCCAAGCCATCATCAGTACTCTATTTGAATTGGCGTCTTGCGCTATCGCTGGAATTAAGCCTTCCTTATTCCAAGCTATTTCACTCATAAAATTCATCAATTTCTCTTTCATGGAATTTTTTCAATATCTTTCAAGATTATGGCACTATTTTTAGGTTATAAACAATGGTTGTTATCTGACCAATAAAAGGATAACCCCTAAACTAAACGCCAAAATACTGATGTTGTTGAAGTTATTGAAAACTACTTGCCATTGAGGGTATGCAGTTGCAATTCCTACAAAAACAAGTAGAAGACCCGACCTCGACGACCAAATTTTAAAGGTAGTTCGCAACGATGTGGCAGTCTGGACTGAATTAGTCTTAGTTCTCGAGTTACCATTTTCTAAGGCGTCATAGATCAAAGGTGGAATTTTAGGCAACTGTTCCAACCAATCTGGAAAATGATTTTTAAGCTGCTTGTAAATTCCCTTTGGTGAGTACCTCTGGCGTAGCCATTTTTCAAGAAAGGGTTGTGCTGAAGTCCATGGATCTAACTCCGGATAAAGTTGTCGGCCTAAACCCTCGACATTAAGCAATGTCTTTTGCAATAAGATTAGCCCCGGTTGGACTTCCATATTGAATTTTCTCGCAGTATCAAAAAGCTGTACCATCAAAAGTCCCATCGATATTTCGTGCAGCGGTCTTTGAAATACAGGTTCACAAACAGTCCGTATCGCATTGGTAAATTCGGTAACTGATGTGTCATGCCTTACCCAACCAGAGCGGATATGTAACTCAGCAACAAGGCGATAATCACGCTTGAAGATAGCTAACAAATTTCTGGCCATATAAAATTGATCGTCAATAGTGAGGGATCCCATAATGGCGCAATCGATTGCCAAATAAGTTGGTGAATTGGGACAAGTGGTGTCGACAAATATGTTTCCTGGGTGCATATCTGCATGAAAGAAGTTGTGGTCAAAAACTTGCGTGAAGAATATCTCGATACCTCGTTCTGCAAGTATCTTAAAATCAATCCCTCTATCGGTTAGAGTCTGAACATCTGTGACCGGAGTCGCATAAATCCGTTCCATTACCAATATGTCTCTACTTGAGAGTGACCAAAGAATTTCCGGGACATGAAGTATGGATGACGACTTAAAATTATGCTTTAGTAAAGAGGCGTTAGCGCCTTCTGATTGAAGGTTGAGCTCGTTAAAAATAACATTCCTATAGTCTGATACAACTTTAACCAGATGTAAGCGTTTGCCATCTGTACTATGTTTTTGGATAAAATTGGCCAATAGAAGCATTAATTTTATATCTTGTTGGATGATTTTTTCAATTCCTGGACGCACCACTTTAATCACGACATCCCGCCCATTTAAAGTGGTTGCTGCATGAACTTGTGCAATTGATGCGGATGCTAGCGGGGTTTCGTCAAAATCAGTGAACATATCAGTAATTTTCCCTGATAATGCCGCCTCTACCACAGTCTTAAATATTTCTGATGAAAATGGGGGCACTTTGTCTTGTAATTTGCTGAGCTCTTGAGAAATATCTGGCGGTATCAAATCAGGCCTCGTCGATAGTAGTTGACCAAATTTAATAAAAATAGGGCCTAATTCTTCGAGTGCTAATCGAAGCCGTTCGCCCCTTGAACCTCTACTTGCCCCAAACACGCCAAAAAGCATGAGGGTAAGCTTTAGTTTCTGCGAAATTTTTTTCTCTCGGACAAATTCATCGAGTCTATGACGCCCCACAACCGAAATAATTTTGAGAGCTCTTCGAAAATGTTTCATGTTTTAATTTTCTGCACAAGGGATTCGATGCGGGAGTTCAACCGATCAACCTCTATAGAGAGTTGTCTTATTTGTCGGGAGAAATTTTCAAATTCGGGTACAGCAGGAACTATTTTCCATTCCTCCTGCGCAAATTCTATCCCACCAGTCACGACACGATGTCGGTGATCCTTGGCCGTTCGAGCCATGGTCCTTAGGGAGGTTACAGCAAAATGTGCAGGAATATCGCCCACCACATCAGAGAGTGCTGCTTCCCAATCGACGTCCAATTTTCGAAAAACATTTGCAAGGCGTTTTAAGATTAGTGTATCGCCGACCACAGTCACTCCGCTCCCGGCAAGCGTCATAGCATTGCTATCTTGCGTCAAAATTCCTGCAAAAGCGATTATCGAACCATGGAGAGTTACTGCCGCATTTCTACTCGAGCCAGACCTTATTCTTATTTGACCATCTTGAAAAAATATATAATAGCGCCATCCGGGTGGACTTGCGTGAAGACCGATTGTTGTTCCATTGAGTCTTTTCAGTAATTCAATAGTTTCAATATCGTAGGCAAGAGTTGCATTTATCAAGTTTTCTACGCGCCTGAGCCCATATTCCATTGGTTGGCTCAAGATCATTAGGGTTTGACTCCCATGTGAACTGCTGCCACTCCTCCACTCATGTTGATATACTCCACATTAACAAGACCTGCGTTTTCTACTAGTTGTTTTAAAGTTTCTTGATCAGGATGCATTCGGATTGATTCAGCAAGATATTTATAGCTATCCTCGTCACCTGCGACTAGTTTTCCGAGTTTTGGGATAATTTTAAAGGAGTACTCATCATAAAGTTTTGAGATAATATCGCTGTAAGGCTTAGAGAATTCTAGTATCACCAATTTCCCTCCAGGCTTAAGCACTCGTCTCATTGATGAGAGAGCACAATCTTTATCAGTGACGTTTCGTAATCCAAATCCAATACTGACTATGTCAAAGCTATCATCCTGAAAGGGGAGCTCCTGTGCATCAGCTAGAACATAAGAAATATTTTGAATAAATCCTTTATCAATAAGACGATCTCTTCCCACCTCAAGCATCGATTGGTTGATGTCGGCGAGCACAACATGGCCATCGTTTCCTACGCGCTTTGCGAATTTTGCCGACAAGTCACCTGATCCACCAGCAACGTCTAAAACTTTGTGACCAGACTTTACTCGGGATGTTTCAACTGTAATATGTTTCCATAATCTGTGAATACCACCAGACATAAGGTCATTCATCATATCGTAGTTTTTCGCAACTGAATCGAACACACTGGCCACATGACTAGCTTTGCTCTCTTCAGGTACCGTCTTGTAACCGAAGTGGGTAGTTTTTTTTGCCATAAATTTTTTAACAGTTAAGTTTAAGAACCCCATTGTACAAAGCTACGGATCATTTAGGTATCCAAAATAAAAGTACTTGTTAATTAATTATTGGGAATTTTCAGGGTAAAGGTGTGTGGCTCCCGAGATTTGCCTGAAGTGTGGAGTTGCGAAAGATATTTATCCCAATGTCTTGTTCGATTTTCAGAGAGGTCGAGTAGGAGGGACCAGGTAAAAATGCCGGTAGTGTGATCGTCGCTGAAAGAAATTCTCAGCGCATAGTTCCCACACTTAGCAATATCCGTGATTTGAATGTATTGTTTACCATTTGGGAAGCTATGGTTACCCTTGTTTTCAGCACTCGGCGAGTAAACTCGTAAATATTCTGCACTCAAGGTCACCTCTGGATTGTTTTCGTACGCTAGAATTAGCAGGGATTTGCATTTACTTAGGCTGACACGTTTTGGAACTTTCAACAACTTACACTCCAATGCATGTATCTTTGGTTTTCTCGCTAAATTTATGATTCAAAATGGTTTTTATAAGATAAAACGGGTAAGATCCTCGTCCTTCGCCAAGTCTCCTAGTTGTTCTTGAACAAACTCCGCGCTTATTGAAATTTTTTCGCCATTGGCTCCCATATCAGCAGCGTCAAATGAGATTTCCTCTAGCAAGCGTTCTAGGATGGTGTGAAGTCTTCTGGCGCCAATATTTTCCGTGCTCTCATTTACATCATAAGCAATTTCGGCGATTCGTCTCACTCCTTCCGCTTCAAACTCTATATCAAGTCCTTCTGTGCCCAAAAGAGCCGTATATTGTTTAGTAAGCGAGGCAGTGGGCTCTGTCAAGATTTGCTCGAAATCGTTTATGCTAAGTGAAGCTAGCTCTACCCTGATTGGGAGTCTTCCTTGTAACTCTGGTATTAAGTCAGAAGGTTTGCAAAGATGGAAAGCCCCAGAGGCAATGAAAAGTATATGGTCCGTCTTTATCATCCCATATTTTGTTGTAACGGTGCTTCCCTCGATCAGGGGTAATAGGTCTCTTTGCACTCCCTCTCGAGAGACATCTCCGCCGGTTGTCTCAGAGCGCTTACAGATTTTGTCTATTTCGTCTAGAAACACGATCCCATGTTGCTCAGCAGATTCAACCGCATTTAGCTTAATATCCTCTTCGTTGACAAGCTTTCCGGCCTCCTCCTCTTTAAGATTTTTCAGTGCTTCGCTTACGGTTAGTTTTCGTTTGTTGGTTTTCCCTTTGCCCATCGCACTGAACATGTTTTGTAATTGTGATGTCATTTCTTCCATACCGGGGGGTGCTACTATTTCAACGCCAACCGGTATTTGATGCAACTCGATTTCTATTTCTTTACTATCGAGCTCGCCCTCGCGAAGTTTTTTTCGGAAAACTTGTCGTGTAGTTGATTCTCTTGATTCAGAGTTCCGTGCAGGAGGGAGAAGAGCGTCTAGAACGCGTTCTTCCGCAGCATCCAAAGCACGCTGAGCAACTTTTTTTAATTCGCGCTCTCGGCATTGTTTAACCGAGGTCTCGACAAGATCACGAATGATTGATTCGACGTCTTTTCCAACGTAGCCTACTTCCGTAAACTTGGTTGCCTCTATTTTTACGAAAGGTGCGTTTGCTAGACGCGCTAATCGTCTCGCAACTTCGGTTTTTCCGACCCCTGTGGGGCCAATCATCAAGATATTTTTGGGAGTTACCTCATTGCGGAGGTCTGATTCGAGTTGGGATCTACGCCATCGGTTTCTTAACGCTATCGCAACTGCTCGTTTTGCGTCATCTTGACCGATGATATGCTTATTAAGTTCGTGGACGATCTCCCGCGGAGTCATTTGAGACATATTTAATTTATTCCGTATCGATGGTAACAGCGTCAGATTTAAGTACTTCAATAGTGTGGTTTTGGTTAGTGAATACGCATACATCACCTGCAATCTTAAGGCCTTTGGAAACAATTTCCTCTGCAGTAAGACTCGTGTTTTCTAATAGAGCTTTAGCTGCCGCCTGTGCAAAAGGCCCACCAGACCCAATTGCGATTAGATCATCTTCGGGCTGTATTACGTCTCCGTTACCAGTTATCACAAATGAGCTATTTTGGTTTGCTACGGCAAGAAGCGCTTCTAGTCGACGCAACATTCGATCGGTACGCCAGTCTTTCGCTAACTCTACCGCCGCTCTGGTAAGATTTCCATGATGCTGCTCAAGCTTTGCCTCGAACCGTTCGAATAGGGTGAAGGCGTCTGCCGTTCCTCCGGCAAATCCTGCGATGACTTCGTCCTTGTAAAGGCGACGGACTTTGCGAGCATTACCTTTCATAATAGTATTGCCCAAGCTGACTTGTCCGTCCCCACCAATGACCACAATGTTATTTCTTCGGACTGACAAAATTGTTGTACCGCGGTATTGTTTCAAGTTCTTTCTCCATTTTATGATGAGTTTGGGGCTAGTTCGCAAATATCAATCTCGAATTGGGGGCTTTATTTTTCTATTGCATATTTGATGCTTTGTGTAATGGGGAGACATGATATCCGTTCATTGCTAGAAAACCACAATTTTGCGTGCTAGCATCTTCTAACACAACTTGAACCTTTGACTGATATTCAGGCTCGTTCGATCTGCATGGCAGACACAAATGTAATTATCATTTCTCGTATTTTTAGATGTATTTTCCGCTAGGAGCTTAAAAATGACACTTCTCCTAAAGAACAACTCGCTCATCAAGTCACAGATATACTCTGCGGGCCATTGGTTGGATTCGGTGAACTCCAAGACTTTAGATGTGGTGAATCCTGCCACTAGTGAGGTAATTGCGACGGTACCTTACTGTGGTGCACCAGAAACAAGAAAAATGATAGACGCCGCCTATCAAGCACAACATTCTTGGGCACGGGCGACCGCAAAGCACAGATCTATGATTCTGCGAAATTGGTTTAATCTGATTGTTCGAAATAAAGATGACTTGGCTTACTTACTCACTTTGGAACAAGGCAAACCACTTGCAGAGGCATCAGCTGAACTGTCGTATGGGGCAAGTTATGTTGAGTGGTTCAGTGAGGAAGCTAAGCGCGTCTATGGTGATATTATTCCGCAATCTTCAAAGGATAAAAGACTGGTTGTTATCAAGCAACCGATTGGTGTAGTCGCATGCATCACCCCTTGGAATTTTCCTAATGCAATGTTACTACGTAAGGTTGCACCGGCGCTCGCGGCTGGGTGTGCTGTGGTATGTAAACCGGCAAATTCAACTCCTCTGTCTGCGCTAGCGATCGCTGAGTTAGCTGAGCAAGCTGAGCTTCCTCCTGGTTTAATTAATATTGTAACTGGTAATACTGAAGAAATTGGAGCAGAGCTAACCTCAAATCCGTTAGTTCGAAAACTCACTTTCACTGGCTCTACCCCAGTGGGTAAGAAGTTAATTGCTGCTTGCTCGGGAACAGTCAAAAGAACTTCAATGGAGTTGGGTGGTAATGCGCCTTTTATCGTTTTTGATGATGCTGATCTTGAGTCTGCTGTTAAAGGCGCATTGGTATCCAAGTATCGTAATGCTGGACAGACATGTGTTTGCTCTAACCGTTTAATCGTTCAAGGCGGGATATATGACCAGTTTGTTGAAATGCTTACCAATGCAGTAGCTAAGCTTGTAGTAGGAAATGGGCTTGAAAGTACAACTACGGTGGGCCCACTTATAAATTCGAGCGCGGCCGAGGATGTCTGTTCTATGATTGATGACGCCGTCTCGAAGGGAGCTCAATGTATACTCGGCGGTGGCATGAGTTCCTTGAGGGGCAGTTTTGTAGAACCCACTGTTTTAGTCAATGTCACGCGTGAAATGAGAGTTTTCTCGGAAGAAATATTTGGACCGGTTGCGCCGGTGTTTCAATTTGATACTGAGGACGAGGTAATTGAGATGGCCAATGATACGGAATTTGGCCTCGCTGCTTATTTTTATACTAAGGATTATGGAAGGATATGGCGAGTTGCGGAGCGTCTGGATTACGGAATTGTAGGTATCAACGAAGGCATAATTTCTAACGAGATGGCACCTTTTGGCGGTGTGAAGGAATCGGGTAACGGACGAGAAGGTTCTAAATATGGGATTGATGACTATCTCGAAATCAAGTATCTGTGTATTGGCGGGATAGAGTGATGTTATTTTTCTTTTTTAGAACCGTTTTCTTGGAATCTTGAGTGCTATCTTCCCCAGCCTTATCCTCTGAGGATGACGGCCCACAGGTAATGATGCGATCTCACGGGCGTCTTCAAACGAGATCACGGCAACCCGATCTTGATTGCTGACAGATACATAGCAATATTTTCCGTCGGCGCTTTTCGTCGCCCAGTAGGGCCTAGCGTCTGGGACTTGGTTTGAGAGCTCGAACATTTGGTGCTCGAATGAGTCGGTATCAACAATTGCAGCGTAGCCAGACATGGTTGCGGCCACACAAAGTTTTGTTCCATCCGAATTGATCGCTATCCCGTGGTGAGCAGAATTTAATTTGTATTCGCTTAGTCGAAGAGCCTCCGTTTCGGCAGGAATCGGCAATTGAAGAACCCGTGAGACGAGCTGCTTTTTTAAGTTGTACTCCACAATGCCATGAAAAAATGAGATTTGCAGAAAAACGATCTTTGAATCGGGTGAGATTGCCATTGGGCGAACTGCGCTTTCGTGCCACGGCATACCGAAATCCCGAAGTTTTTTGGCTATGTCAATTCTCTGAAGTATCTCATAGTTTTTAGCATCAACGACTTGAAAATATCGATCTCCTTTGAGGTAGTTGATCAAACGGTTAGATGTTGGGAGGTAGACACGGCCAATGCTAGCATGAAAAATTCTGCTGCCATCCTGAGAGAAAGAGTTCTCATGAGGACTATCTCCTGAGGCGAAGCCGCCGACGATTTCTCCACTTTTAGTATCGATGGCGTGAACTTTGCGGGCAGTCGAGGCGGATACTAGGAGTATCTTACCATCTGGCGATATTGCTGCATGGTCGGATCGGTAGCCTTCGATAGGGGTTCGCCATATTATCTTGCCGCTATGCGTGTCCAGTGCAACAACGTCAGCGAAACTAGGTCTTGAGACAAAAATTTTTGTTCCATCATGAGAGGTAAACATGTCATCAACAAGCTGATGATTACCTTCTCCAATTAGTTTTTTTATTAACCAAGACATTACTCGTTTGTCAATACGGCTTTTTAATTCGTCTAAACGCTCAGCCTTATCAGGCACCGCGTCAAGCACTTTTACACGCTTAAATTCATTTGGATCGTAGATGTCGATAGTCCCATCCCAGTTATTACCAACCAAAATAACATCCCGAGTGCTTTTAGTATTTTGCCTCGGCGCTTGTTTATAATGCGTTGAATCGAGCGCATGATTGAATTGACCAAGCGCGATACATAGGCTGAAAAGACCCATAAATACGAGTTGTCTTCTCGGGAAATAGTACTTGTTTAGGTTCATTGGGTCGTTCTACTTGTTTGTCAGTGCGTTAGACCACTCTTTTCGGGGTCAGGTCGCATGACGAATACAATGATTGTTATTCTTCATTGAAACATTTTTCAAATCCTTAAGTCTACTTTCGGTGGAAGAGATGCTGCTTTTACTTGAAAAGAAATGTCGATGATTTCTCCTTGACCATACGGTTCTTAGAGTTTCTTTGAAACGATGATTTCTGCAGATTATCGTGTCCTCACTTGCGATATGGAAAATACATGAATTCCAGACCTCTCTCTATTGGATCGCTATTGGCGCTAGTGACGGCTTTTCTTTGGGCTTTACAGCCAATTTTGTTGGTCCGAATTATGCAGACGTTAGATCCGCTCACCGTGACGTTCTTCCGGTTTGCCATAGCAGGCTTGTGTTTGTGTCGTTATCTTTTCGTCAGGGGTAACGTCTATGAGGTTAAGTCAATAAGATAGAGTGTTACCATCTTGCAGCTATTTACTGCAGGTAGTCTATTGGCTGCAAATTATGGCCTATGTATAGTTGGACTGAGCTTGACGACTCCTGAGGCCACTAACATCCTAATGCAGTTATCTTCAATGCTATTGCTTCTAGCCGGAATTTGGGTTTTTGATGAAACGTTTTCTCAAGTGCAATGGGTTGGTTCCGGAGTAATGTTCGTTGGCCTTGCCATGTTCTTTGAAAATCGAATTGATGATTTTGTTTCACTTGACGAAAATTATATCCTCGGTGTTTTGTTAGTCACCGCCTCCGCCGTAAGCTGGGCTGGTTATGCAAAATAGCAAAAGAAGTTGCTGACTCAGTTTTCATCCTATCAAACAATGGCAATGTTTTTCCTCATAGGGGGCTGATCTTCCTGCCTCTTGCTGACACTTCCAGTCTGGTTGCGCTCGATGAGTCTGGATTTCTCTTAGTCGTTGTTGCGGATTTGATTACCCTGATAGCTTATATACGCTTTGCGCAGTCGTTGATTGAGATAGATGCATCAAGGGTGAGTGCTATAATAGCTTGCCGCCCTTAATTACACTGTTAGCGATGCAATTTGTCAACATTAAGGGTAAGGATTCTGAGCTAATTACAGGGAGTTCCAAAGTAGTTGCTATGCTGATTGTGTGTGGTTCGGTGATGGTGTCCGCATTAAAAAGCCGGTCGTGATTTTTGTAATCATAAGATCAAGTCGCTCGTTGTAAATCCTTTCGGAGTCGTTTTGCGTAAGCCGACCTGCGATGCCTTCTCCGGTGAGTATATTATGCTTGTTAAAAAAGTCCTGTCACGTATCCGTCAGGGCCGACGTCAATTTGGTTTGCCGCCGGCACTTGAGGTAATCCAGGCATAGTTAAGATATCTCCACAAATTACAACTATGAAGCCTGCGCCTGCGCTAAGTCTCAGTTCTCGGATGGCAACGATATGATTTTCAGGAGCACCCTTCAAATTTGGGTCGGTCGAGAAGCTGTACTGAGTTTTTGCAATACATACCGGAAGGCGTCCATAACCATTATTTTGTAGATTACGAATTTGGTCACGAATTTTCTTGTCAGCGATAATATCACTAGCTCTGTAAAGACGGGTCGCTATAGTTTTGATCTTGTCCCAGATGGAACTTGTATCAGCGTAAATCGGAGCAAAGCTCGATGTTTTGCTCTCAGACACTGATGCTACTTCTATTGCGAGCTCTACCGCGCCTTTTCCACCCTCTTCCCAGTGAGTGCATTCAATGGCCTTAACCCCATTGGCTTTGGATATTTCTTTGACTAGGCCTATTTCAACGTCAGTATCAATAGTGAAACGGTTTATAGCAACAATGACGGGCACACCGAACGATTTAATGTTTTGGATATGTCGAACTAAATTAGAACAGCCGTCTTTGAGCGTTTTAAGGCTGCAGGATCCCTTAGCGCCATGGATTTTTAGCGCTCGCACTGTACAAACAAGCACAGCCGCCGCCGGTTTTAAGTTTGCGCTACGACACTTTATGTTAAAAAATTTTTCAGCTCCTAGGTCTGCGCCAAATCCAGCCTCTGTAACAACATAATCAGATAATTTGAGAGCAGTTTTAGTGGCAATGACCGAGTTGCAGCCGTGAGCGATATTTGCAAATGGCCCACCATGGATAATCGCCGGATTATTTTCAAGAGTTTGGACAAGATTTGGAGCGAGAGCATTTTTTAGTAGGACCGTCATCGCGCCAGTGCCTAGCAGCATGGACGCGAACACAGGTTTGTTCTCGCGCGTGTATGCAACTACTATTTTCTCTAAGCGAGATTTAAGGTCCTCTAAATTAGATGCGAGACAAAAGATCGCCATAACCTCTGAGGCTACGGTTATGTCATATCCCTCTTGGCGGGGAAAGCCATTACCAGGTCCGCCGAGGCCACAAGTGATCTCTCTTAAGGCCCTATCGTTCATATCAATCACCCGTTTCCAAACGATTCTGCGCAGGTCAATGTTGAGATGGTTCCCCCAGTGAACATGATTATCAATCAAAGCCGACATCAGGTTATGCGCTGCACTGATCGCATGGAAATCCCCTGTGAAGTGCAGATTTATATCCTCCATGGGGACCACCTGAGAATACCCGCCTCCCGCAGCCCCGCCTTTCATACCAAAGCAAGGTCCTAGACTTGGCTCACGAAGACAAACCATCGCTCGTTTTCCAATCCGGTTTAATCCGTCAGTGAGACCAACTGATGTAGTCGTTTTACCCTCACCCAGGGGGGTTGGCGTAATTGCGGTTACAAGTATTAGTGTTCCCAGAGGTTTTTTTTCTAGATTACCGAGGAACTCGAGGCTAATTTTGGCCTTGTCATCCCCAAATGGTACAAGCGCAACTTCAGGGACGCCGATATTTTCTGCGATTTTGCTGATTGGCAAGAGTTTCGCAGCTTGTGCAATTGTTAGATCATCTATCACAAAAATCCAAGAGGAATCTCATTTTAAGCATGGTCGAAGTTTCATTACACGAGACTCACCTAATAACAAAGTATAATCTTCCTTGTGTCAGTCTAGTGATGATTTTCTAAGACCGACATATGTTTCCTTGATTGCGACCAACATAATGGATCCGATGTAATTAAATTTGATGACGCTTTATGGTAAAAAACTGTCGTAAATATGCTCCGTTGAGATGAATTCGGTAGTTACACTATCCTCTGAGATGTTGGAGGTTCGTTATGAAAACGCATGCGAGAGTGGTGGTGATTGGTGGTGGCGTGGTGGGGGTAAGCACACTGTATCACCTGGCAAAGAAGGGTTGGACGGACGTAGTGCTTTGCGAGCGTAAAGAATTGACTTCCGGTTCAACATGGCATGCTGCGGGCTTATTACCGTTGTTCAATATGAGTTATTCTGTTGGTAAACTTCATCAGTATTCAGTGAATTTCTATCATGAACTTGAGCGGGAGACTGAACAGGATGTCGGTCTAAAGGTGGTCTCGAACATCCGTCTGGCGTGTAATCAAGATAGGATGGATGAGTACAGGTATTATGCTTCGGTGGCCCAAACTGTCGGTGTTGAGGTGAATTTTCTTACTCCGGAGGACGTGAAGCTAAAGTGGCCTATGGCTAATGTTGAAGGTTTGGTCGGTGCAATTCAACACCCTCAAGATGGGTATATCCAGCCTGCTGATTTGACTCAGGCACTTGCTAAGGGTGCAAGGAACTTGGGCGCTGAAATCTATCGCCATACTGCAGTTACCCATTTAGTTGCTCAGCCAGACAATTCTTGGATTGTTAAGACTGATCGTGGAGATATTCACTGTCAGCATGTGGTTTCCTGTACTGGAAACTTTGCCCGAAAAACTGGTGAGATGGTGGGATTGGACATCCCAGTTATGCCTGTCGAGCATCAATATATCGTCACGGAGCCGCATCCCGAGGTGCTCGCGCGTCAAGCAAGCGGTTTGCCCGAGCAGGCTGTTTTGCGGGAGTCTGATGCGGGCTATTACCTCCGAGAAGAAGGAGGAGGGTTTATTCTGGGTCCTTATGAGGAGGGGGCTCCTTGTTGTTATGTTGATGGGCCAGATCGTAATTCGGAGTATGAACTTTTTAACAGCGACCTTGATCGTTTGATGCCACATATTGACGCATGCATTTACCGTGTGCCAGCATTTGCGGAAGTTGGGGTTAAGACCGTTTATAACGGAGCAATAGCCTACACTCCGGATGGTAATCCAATCATCGGTCCCGCTTGGGGGTTGAAAAACTTCTGGCTGAATGAGGGACATAGCTTCGGTATCACCGCGGCTGGGGGAGCGGGCTGGCAGCTTGCTGAGTGGATTGTGGATGGAGAGCCAACTGTAGATATGATGGGAGTTGACCCGAGAAGATTTGGACCATATGCCAGCCGCGGGTACCTGCGTTCAAAGAATGAAGAGGCGTATAACCATGTTTTTAAGAACCACTATCCCGATGAAGAACGGTCGGCAGCGCGACCGCTGAAGACGTCGCCATGCTATGACAGGTTGAAAAATTTAGGAGCCGTATTCGGATCAGTTTATGGCTGGGAGAGGCCTAACTGGTTCGCTCCAGATGACTATGCGCTCTCTGAAGTTGAGCTCGATAAGGATAAAATTTTGTGGAATAAAAACCATAGTTCCGCCTTGGCAGATGGTAGGATTGTAGAAAAAAATTCGTTTAGAAGGTCAAATTATTTTGAGTTCGTGCGTTCAGAGTGCCTTCATGTTAACGAGAGTGTAGGTATTCTGGACATGTCTGCTTTTTCAAAGTGTATTGTCACAGGATTTGGAGCTGAGAGTTGGTTAAATAGTATCGTTGCAAATAGGGTCCCTCGATCAGTTGGTCGAATTGGCTTGTGTCATATGTTGTCTGAGAATGGTGGCGTTCGAGCAGAATTTACTATTTTTAAGCGCGCTAAAAACAATTACTACCTCGTCTCCGCGGGATCACAAGAGAGGCATGATTGGGACTACCTTACAAAGTTGGCGCCTTGCGATGGGACTGTAAGCTTACAAAAAGTAACTACACAGATCGGTGTTTTGGTGCTCGCGGGACCCATGTCAAGGAATGTATTACAGAAATTGACTGACACTGACTTGAGTAACGATAACTTCAGATGGCTTACAGGTCGTTCAATCAATCTATGTCATGCGAAGGCGGATGCTTTGCGCGTAAATTTTGTGGGTGAACTTGGGTGGGAGATTCACCATCCAATAGAGACGCAGAACTATATTTTTGATCGCATAATGGAGGCAGGGAAGGAATTTGGTATTCGACCCTTTGGCATTCGTGCAATGGACAGTATGCGTTTAGAGAAGTCATATCGTGTGATTCCCCGAGAGCTGTCGATTGAATATTCAGCATTTGAATCGGGGCTTGATCGATTTGTGAAGCTGGAAAAAGAGGAGGATTTTATTGGTAAAAAGTCGCTGATCAAATGGCGCTCAAGAGGATTCAAGCACCGTTTTGTGACTCTCGAAGTTCATGGCACAATTGATGCCGATGCGAGGGGGTCTGAGGGTCTTTACTCGGGTGGTAATCTGATAGGTCGCGCCACTTCGGGAGGTTTTGGGTTTCGGACTAATAAGTCGCTTGTACTAGGTCTGGTTCAGTCTGGATATAGCGCTATCGGCAACGCCCTCGAGATTGAGATTCTTGGGCAACAGTATGAGGCATCGGTGATCGTTGAATCTCCCTTCGATCCGCTCAATAAGAGATTATGTTTATAAATTGTGTACGAGTCGCGCATGGACAATAGCTTGTCGCAAAAGCAAATGCTTGGGGCAAAAAATAAGCTTATGCTTTTCTCTTATGTCACAACGGAACCAAAGATGACTGATAGCTTGAGCGTAAATTGATGGAAGACTTGAAAACAAGACGCAGATCGGGACGGGACAGAGTTGGCCGCGACGGGCGGCGAGCGTCTCGGGGTGCTAGGGTCGAAAAGTCATTTCCCTTTATAGAGCGTAAAATCCCATACTTTGATTATCTTAATGAGTCTGGCCTCGAATTAATTGAACGGAATGCAGATATTTTGCTTGAGGAGGTTGGTATTGATTTCCTTGATGATCCAGAAGCGCTGAAGATGTGGTCGGAGGCTGGGGCTGAGGTCCGCGGGTCTAGGGTACACTTCCCAAAGGGTCTATGTAGATCTTTGATACAAGAAAACGCCCCAAGTGAATTTATACAATATGCCCGAAACTCGGATCGCAGCGTCATAATTGGTGGAAAACGCACTGTTCTGGTTCCTGCATACGGTTCACCCTTTGTACATGATCTTGATCAAGGGAGGCGGTACGCAACGATCGAAGATTTCAAGAACTTCGTTAAACTCGCATATATGGCGCCGGGACTTCATCACTCAGGAGGCACCATATGCGAACCGGTCGATTTGCCTGTGAATAAACGGCACTTTGACATGACATACAGTCACCTAAAATATAGCGATAAGCCACTGATGGGGTCTGTCACGAGCTCTGAGAGGGCGAAAGATACTGTAGACATGGTGAAGTTGGTATTCGGCGAGAAATTTGTTGATCAGAATTGTGTCCTGATAAGTCTGATTAATGTTAATTCACCTATGACCTATGATGCTACCATGTTGGGGTCTCTCAAGGTATATGCTCGAAATAACCAGGCGACGGTTGTATCTCCGTTTATCCTCGCAGGCGCAATGTCGCCAGTGACTGCAGCTGGAACCGTTACCCAGATTCTAGCTGAGGCACTTGCAGGAATTGCCTTCACCCAATTATGTCGACCCGGCGCACCGGTAGTTTTTGGTACCTTTGCAGCAGCAGTTTCAATGGCATCTGGAGCTCCCACTTTCGGAACGCCAGAGCCCAGTCAAATTGTTTTTGTAGCCGCCGCACTTGCTCGTCGATTAGGTGTACCGTTTCGGAGTGGGGGAGGGTTATGTGGCTCAAAACTCCCTGATGCTCAAGCGGCTTATGAGGCTGCAAATACACTTCAGACGAGTGCAATTGCGGGAGTAAATTTTATGTTGCATACGGCAGGTTGGCTTGAGGGAGGACTCACAATGGGTTACGAAAAATTTGTAATGGATTGTGATCAGGCTAGTATGCTTTCATTTCTTCTGGGAGGAATGGATATGTCTGAGAATGCTCAGGCCCTTGACGCGGTTCGTGAGGTCGGGCCAGGTAAGCATTATCTTGGCTGTTCACATACATTGAAGAATTTTGAAACGGCTTTTTATCGCTCTACTGTTGCCGATAATAACAGCTTTGAGCAGTGGCAAGCAGACGGAGGCCTCGATACGGCGGAGCGTGCAAACGTGCTTTGGAAGCAATTGCTACACGAATATGAGCCTCCTAAAATAGATTCATCTGTGGATGAGTCACTATTGGACTTTATGGCTCGGCGCAAAAGTTCTTTTGAGGATAGAGATTACTAATTGTTCTGTACTTTTAAATTTGATGGGAGGGATAGTCACCATGTCTGAGGATGACGATATTGTACTTTCGCAGTTGTCAGATGAGGAGCTGTTACTGCAGATGCATGATGACCTTTACGATGGGTTAAAAGAAGAGATTGAAGAGGGAACTCAGGTTCTTTTGGATCGCGGTTGGAGTGCAGAGCAGGTGCTTGGAAAGGCATTGGTAGATGGAATGACCATTGTTGGTATTGATTTTCGGGACGGGATTCTTTTTGTGCCGGAGGTGTTACTCTCGGCAAATGCGATGAAAGGTGGTATGGCGATTCTCAAGCCTCTTCTCGCAGAGACCGGAGCAAAACCTGTTGGAACAATTGTGATAGGAACTGTAAAGGGTGATATACATGATATCGGGAAAAATCTTGTTGCAATGATGATGGAGGGGGCTGGTTTCGAAGTTTTTGATATTGGAATAAACAACGCGGTCGAGGAATATGTTGCGGCTCTCGAGCGACATCAACCGGATATTTTGGGGATGTCTGCATTACTCACTACAACAATGCCTTACATGAAAGTTGTTATCGATGCACTCAAAGATAAAGGCCTCCGAGACAAGTACATCGTTATGGTTGGTGGTGCGCCACTTAATGAGGAATTTGGTTCTGCTGTCGGGGCGGATGCTTATTGTCGTGATGCAGCAGATGCGGCGACTACGGCCATTCGACTGGTGACTGAGCGCCGCGAACTAAAAATGATTGCATAATGGAGGTGTCGCGACGATCTATGGTCGCTCCCCAGCCCATATTGATCATTGCATGCGGAGCTTTGTCAAAAGAAATAGCGACTCTGGTGAGGGTTAACCGATGGGAACATGTGCGGCTTACCTGTTTAGATGCTGAGCTTCATAATAGACCTGAATTGATTGCTCCGAAGTTGCGGGCAAAGATAATTAATTTTCGGGAATTTTATGAGAACATTTTTGTTGCCTACGGAGATTGTGGTAGTGGTGGAGAAATTGATCGGGTCATACTTGAATTTAATATAGAACGTCTCCCCGGGGTCCATTGTTACTCGTTTCTTGCAGGTGAAGATATTTTTGATGAAATAGCGTCTGAGGAGCTCGGAACGTTTTTTTTGACCGACTTTCTCGCTGAGCACTTTGATAGGTTGGTCATGACTGGATTAAAGATTGGTGAGTACCCTGAGTTGCGTGATCAATATTTTAGACACTATACGCGTTTAGTATATATTTCTCAGACCCCTGATGATCGACTGCTGCACTTGGCCGAAGACGCGGCAAATAAGCTGGCTTTGAACTTCGAACATAGGCCATGCGGTAGTGGTGCGTTGATGAGTCATTTAAAGGCGCAAATTTTAAAATTTGCTAGTTCGTAATTTTATCTGAAGAGTGACGTAAGCTTGCAAAAAATCTTAGTCTACTGGCGTGACATACCGGCGCAGGTGATAGTAAAAAAAGGGCGTGATCGGGGAAAGGTTGTTCTCAGTCGACGATTTCAAGAGGCGGTAGACCGCGCAGCAATGCGCGCAGGTAAGGGGAGTAGCGATGCCTATTTAGCGGACTGGCGGCGCGAGTCAACCGAGATTACATTTGAAGAAAGTCCTCAGTCGGCTGCAAAGAGGATAGCTGAAGAGCTTGAGCAATCATTTTCCGATGAGAATATTAAGGCGCTTATAAAGAATAAAGGTTTAAAGTGATGGCACGCTTCGTTTTTGTTTTTCTTGATCAGGATTGAGAGAGAGTATTTTTAGGGACGCTTTTGATGACACAGACTGAAAACATTGAAAAACAGCGCGTCATAGACTTTATGTGCCACACAAGCTTAGAGGTTACTCCTAGGGGAGCCAAACAGGTTAAGGATCTAAATGAAGTTTTGAGGCGAGGTTGCACGGTGTATGTGACGGCATTACCCGGTGCGGATTTTGGAGATACTATAGACACCGTGCGGCATTTAAATGAGAGTGGTTACAAACCCGTACCACATTTTGCAGCACGCTCTATTAAGTCGAAAAAACAATTAGAGAAGAATTTAGATGTCCTCACCGGCGAAATTGGAATTAGAGAAGGACTTTTAATTGGTGGCAGTGTTGATAAAGTGGTAGGCGAATTTGCCTCTTCAATCGAGGTGCTTAGGACTGGATTATTTGAGAAATATAGCTTCAAAAAACTCGGTTTAGCAGGCCACCCAGAGGGTAGTCCAGATATAAATAAGGAGGATTGTTTACTCGCCATCGATGAAAAAAATTCCTATGCGAAAAATTCGGATATGGATCTCTATTTAGCGACTCAGTTTGTATTTGAGGCACGGCCTGTGCTTGACTGGGAGCGGGCGATTCGTGATAGAGGAAATTTGCTCCCTGTGTACGTCGGGATACCTGGAATTGCCACAATTAAAACATTATTAAAACACGCGGAGCACTGCGGGGTTGGACCCTCCGTGCGCTTTTTAAAGCGAAATCCAAGCAATCTTATCCGGTTAGCGCTTGCAGATACAGTTTTGGGGCGATTTGTTAATGCTCCCTCCTCGAACCCTAGCGAGTTAGTGCGGAATCTAGTTGAGGGTATTCACTCTGATCCAAATTGTTTGATTGAGAGATGTCATTTATATCCATTGGGTGGTCTTGCCAGATCGGCGAGTTGGTTAGACTCGGTCAGGGAGGGTTACTTTAGCTTTAATCAGCGAGGCTTTGATCTTTTGCCAAATTCAAGAATAGCCTTTTAGGCATATTGATGAGTATTGCGGCTCTTGTAGATCGATATGAGGACTTTTTATGACAACTACAAAGCTCAGTTCCGTAAGTAAAGAGGTGTCTATTGGATTTGACCTACCGTTCGTTGTGATTGGAGAGCGGATAAATCCTACTGGCCGTAGAGTCTTGGCTGATGAAATGACAGCAGGCGACTACAGTCGTATCGAAGCGGATGCACTGTCGCAGGTGCAGGCGGGAGCACACATGCTTGATGTGAATGCGGGCATCCCTTTGGCCGATGAGCCACGATTATTGGCAGATGCCATCAAATTAGTCCAGTCCATCACCGATGTACCACTTAGCATTGATTCGTCAATAGTGGAGGCACTTGAGGCGGGCCTCTCGGTTTATGAGGGGAAGGCTTTGGTCAATTCGGTTACCGGAGAGGATGAGGTGCTCGAAAGGGTGCTACCGCTAGTAGCCAAACATGGCGCAGCAGTTGTGGCAATTTCTAATGATGAGAGTGGGATATCTGAAGATCCGAATGAACGTTTTGCGGTGGCAAAAAAAATTATTGAGCGCGCTGCAGACTATGGAATCCATCATCGTGATGTAATTGTAGACCCCCTCGTGATGCCTATAGGTGCTATTAATACTGCTGGCATACAAGTGATGCATTTGGTGCGTCGGCTGCGAGAGGAGTTGCATGTGAATACTACATGTGGCGCATCAAACGTTAGTTTTGGATTGCCTAATCGAAACGGCATCAATAGTGCATTTCTTACCATGGCTATGGGTGCTGGGATGACGTCTGCAATAACGAATCCTCTTCATGCTGAGGTTATGACGGCAGTTCGGGGAGGAGATGTCATGTTAGGTCATGATCCAAACTGTGCTAGATGGATTAAGGCATATCGTGAAGTACCAGCTGATGGTGTTGGGCGGGTGAGAGGCGGACGTCGAAGGAGAGCTTGAAAGTTACATGGGCGACATGGTTAAGGTGGTTTTTACTCCTTCTGGACAGCGCGGAACTTTTCCTGTTGGCACACCTGTTTTAAGTGCAGCTAGGGAACTGGGAGTTGATATTGATTCTGTGTGCGGTGGCCGAGGAATCTGTGGTAGATGCCAGATACAATGTGCTGAGGGAACGTTCCCAAAGTTTCAAATTACCTCTTGCGCAAAAAGTTTAACTCCGCTTTGTGCAGCCGAGATTGCCTATGGTAAGCGCAAAGCTCCGCTTGGAAAAGGACGCCGTCTGAGTTGTCACACCTCCTTGCTCGATGATGTCGTAATCGATGTTCCGCTAGAGAGTCAAGTTCATAAGCAGGTTGTTCGAAAGTCAGTCGAATACAGGGATATAAGGCTAGATCCATCAATCCGATTTTACTATGTGCAAGTGCCAAGTTTGGATGAGGCAAATCCCAGAGGTGATCTTCAGTTGCTGATGGACGCGCTTTGTGATGAGTGGCACTTAAAAGATCTCGTTTTCCATTACAAGGTATTATCGACTCTTCAGGCAAAGTTATCGATGCAGGAGCGAGGTGTGACGGTCGCGGTATATAAACATCAGAGGATAATTGACCTCTGGTCTGGGTTACGTGAAGAGGCATATGGGGTGGCTGTAGATTTAGGGTCCACAACCGTTGCGGCGCACTTATGCGAGCTATTTTCCGGCGAGGTCATTGCAACTGCTACCATGATGAACCCGCAAATTCAATTTGGCGAAGACCTTATGAGCCGAGTTTCTTATGCCATGATGCATCCGCACGGTTCAGCTGAGCTTACATCTGTCATAAGAGAGGCTCTTAACAGCTTGTTTGTTCGTGTTGCCGATGAGGCAAAGATTGTGGTCGAGGATATTTTGGAGGTGTCAGTAGTCTCCAATCCTGTGATGCATCATATCTTACTTGGTATAAGTCCTGTGGCTTTAGGAGTCGCGCCGTTTACGCTTACAACAGACGAGTCGGTTAATCTATTGGCAAATGACCTCGGTTTAAGTATAAACTCAGGTGGCTATATTTATATTCTTCCTTGTATCGCTGGTCATGTGGGAGCTGATACTGCGGGCATGCTTCTGTCGGAGGCTTCTCATGAACAAGATCAGATGACCCTATTGGTGGATATAGGAACTAACGCAGAAATTGTTCTCGGTAACGAACAACGATTGATTGCCTGCTCAAGTCCGACAGGACCTGCTTTCGAGGGCGCACAAATCAGCTGCGGCCAAAGAGCAGCAGTTGGGGCAATCGAGAGAGTACGAATTGATCTTGATACTTTGGAACCATCTTTCAAAGTAATAGGCTCTGGCGTCTGGTCGGATGAAGATGGTTTCTCAAACTCGTTATCTAATTTGGGTGTAACAGGTATCTGCGGCTCTGGGATCATTGAGGTAATTGCTGAGATGTACCTTGCGGGTATTATTTCGGAAGACGGAGTAATTGAAGGGTCCTTATGCTCAAAAACTAAACGTATTTTGCGTCAGGGTCGGACATGGTCTTACCTGCTTTATGAGTCGACGACATCAGAAAGCCGGATCCTTATTACCCAGAATGATGTGCGGGAGATTCAGTTAGCCAAGGCCGCACTCTATGCCGGAGTGAAATTATTGATGGCGCGTATGAAGGTAAAAAATGTTGACCGAGTTCGCCTCGCGGGGGCATTTGGGAGCCAAATTGATGTCAAGCGCGCGATGGTTTTGGGACTTATCCCAGACTGCTCTCTTGATTCAATCTCCTCAGTCGGAAATGCAGCGGGTACTGGAGCACGAATTGCGCTACTTGATCAAGGTGCTAGAGATATCATTGAGCGTGTGGTAAAAACGGTGGATAAGCTTGAGACAGCTATTGAGCCGATGTTCCAAAGTTATTTTGTAGATGCTCTTGCGTTTCCTAATAAAACTGATTCATTTCCTCATTTGTTTTCTGTCTTAAACAGACCTAAAAAGAGAAGTGGCAGTCCAAATGGAGGCGATTCCGGAAGAGCTCGACGCCGGCGCAGGAATCGAAATTTATAGTCTAGATCTTCGTTAGGCTTCTTTGAAGGTTCTGTAGAATTATTCTTGCGAAAATTTTGCTAGATAAAATCATATATGCGGCTCGAAATATCTTCTATCTGTCAGCAATGTTTGATTATACTTGAAATTCGACTCGCGTTTAAAAGTGCGAAATCCAGCCTTTTAGAATTACAAAATATTAAAAGGGCGTGCTATTTATGAATGAACTAAACGGTGTTTCTAAATCGCCGGATG
>PCCK01000012.1 GCA_002731695.1 Porticoccaceae bacterium | reverse complement strand
TATCCAAATTACGCAAGCTGTAATCATATTCTATGGGCCCCGCACCAAAAGCTGTCTCAAAACGAGCTGATCAAGTTAGACACGGTTGGCGCAAATTGTAATTTCACCAAAAGAGTCACTACTAGTATACTAAACCAGAGAATATGGTAGGTTTTTCGAGTTTACGCTCAAAGGTCAGTGCCCAGATCACGATACATAGATACCCCCTTTTGAAATGTGTGTTAATCCAAACGCACCTTCTTCAAAGCTTTTCGATGGGCTGCGGTCTTTCTCGCTGATTCACCGACATGAGACTCACCCCTTTGCTTTGCCAATACAATTTGCTTTTGTCGCTCAGCCGTACGTTTTTTTTGTTGTGCATCTCGCGAATCGAAACAGTGGCAACATGACTCACCGAGAACAAAAGTCTGCAGATTCTTCTGAGCATCTGTGATTGGCATCCTGCAGGCAAAACATTGGTCATATGTTCCGCGGACTAATTCGTGATCAACCGCAACGCGGTTATCAAAGACAAAACACTCCCCCCTCCAAAGAGAGTCATCAATCGGAATGTCCTCCAAGTACTTTAAAATACCTCCGTGCAAGTGATAAACCGTCTTAAACCCCCTTTTTTTCAATAATGCTGTAGATTTTTCGCAACGAATCCCACCGGTACAGAACATTGCTATTTTTTTATGTTTCTTTGCGTCAAGGTTCTGAGATGCCCAATCTGGGAAATCTCTAAAACTTTTCGTTTTAGGATTGATTGAGCCCTTAAAGGTTCCTATCCCAACCTCATAATCATTCCGCGTATCGATTACCAAAACATCCGGATCGTTAATCAGCCTATTCCAATCTCTCGGCTCTACATAAGTCCCAGAGGATCTGTTAGGGTCAATGCCTTTAACACCCATGGAGACTATCTCTTTTTTTAATTTTACCTTTGCCCTATTGAATGGGACTTCAGTGTGGAAGGAACGCTTTACCTCTATGTTGTTGAGGCCAGGCCAACCAGACAACCACTTCAAGATACTATCTGTGGCAAGTATGGATCCTGATATTGTGCCATTTATCCCCTCTCGAGCTAGCAAAAAAGTTCCATAAACGGAGTGATCCAACATTTTTTTAAATAATGGTTTTTTAAGTTTTTTAAAGTTATCCAGACGTACAAACTTATAAAGTGTGCAAGTGACACAGGACAATTCATCAGATCTAGTGCGTTCTTCGTTCAAAATCCTGCTCTCAACTTATCCTACTTCAATTTAAAGCTAGCGACTGATGGTATTCAATTTTACAAGTCTGTAAGTATAATATTCACAGCTCATTGTGAATAAAGTGAATTATAGCAAACTTAAAATTTCTGGGTTTGTCTTGAAGTCTTTTAAAATGGATTTACTCAAAACGAATTAGTAAAGAGGAGCAATCGTAAATTTGGCACAGGTGTCGCGATTAAAGATAAGATGTTGCTGCAAAGCGACTTCGAATGTGGACTAAGAAAAGAATGATAACTAAAAAACATACCAAGTCATCGATCGTAAATTATATATATATCAATATGCCTCCTAAATTTGCATGGGACTGTTGTTTTCTAAGCGAGGTAGGGAGGGTTGAACTCACTCACAGGGGAAGAGCTAGATGGGTAAGTGGGATTTACCGCATTCTTATTACACGTGATGGAATGGAGACCACCTTCCTCTATGGTGAACTGAGACTCAAAAATGAAGAAATTGTTAGGAGCTCAAAGCCATTAAAGCGGCTTTTTACAAGATCAATGCGCTATAAAATTTATGAAGCTGCGAAAACTCTTTAGTTTGAACTGATCAACATTTCAACTTACGCAATTGATTGCACTATCTCTCGTAGAGTGGCGGCTGGAGTTGCTGATTGCGTTACTGGCCGTCCAATCACGATGAAATCACTACCACTCTTAATTGCATCAATTGGGGTAACCACTCTTCGCTGGTCATCTTTGGGAGAGTTACTCAAACGAATCCCCGGAGTTACTAACACAAAACTATCCTTTCTCTCATTCCTGAGCAAAGGACCCTCCATGGCCGAACATACCACACCATGGAGACCGCTCATCTCAGCAGCAGCGGATAAGTTTCTAACCTGAGCCATCAAGCTTTTTTGCATCCCAAACTCGCATAGATCGCTTTGTTCAATGCTTGTCAAGATCGTTACGCCGAGGAGTATAATTTTACTACCTTTACGATCAATTTCTTCCCTCGCAGCCTCCATCATTCTACGCCCACCCAATGTATGGACATTCGTCATCCAGACTCCCATATCAGCAACAGCAGCGATCGCTCTGACAACCGTATTGGGTATGTCATGAAATTTTAAATCTAAAAAAACATCAAAACCTCGTCTGATCAAATCTGAAACTATGGGTGGTCCCTCCCGCGTGAAAAGTTCTTTTCCAACTTTTAGCCTGCACAAGCTTGGTTCCAATTTATCTACAAAGACTAGCGCACTCTCAGCGTCCGAATAATCAAGGGCAACAATGACTTTTGAAATACAATTAGACAAAATTTAGTCCTCGTTATAAGTTCCTGAATTTTTTTTTGCCCTCAGGAGCATACGATAATACCGAAACACCATTAGAGAGCTAGACAAAATTCCTAACAAAACACCCACAAACATAAAAAGTAATAACCAAACCCCTACACTTGCATGAGCTGCGTGTACAAAAACGAAATTAACAGAAATTGATTCATCGTTATACACAGCAAAGATTGCTCCAATAGCTAAAGCCAGAAAAAGAAAGAAAGATTTGAGTAAAAATACAACGAACCGCAAGTCAATCCCCCGTGCACAAACAAAGAAACTAAGGCATACTTTGGGCGAGATCAGATAGTCACGTCAAGCTAATAGTCGAAAAATTTTTACGCGCGATGAACCTCGACCAGCATACTTTCAAAACTTTTGGATATGCATTATTAGAAATAATTTAAACATGCTGCTGTTCCTAAATGACCAAATGAAAACAACAACCATTGATATTTCATCTCGGATGCAAGAATTCTAGAAACGACAAAATTGCTACTGTGAGAAGAATATTACTTTTAGACTGAGCAGACCTCATGTCAAATCATTCCAGTCAAAGTCCGAGCTATTAGTGCTCTCAACAATCGGTATAACAGATAACCGATCAAGGTCCTTTAGTGAATCTGAGTATAAATTTACAATAACAAACACTATTCGGCTAGATTTAACTCGTATGGATTAATGACATTAAGATTTTACACAGATATGTATGACCTAATATACGGCTCCAATCCACCTTTACAAATAACTTCTACAATAGTGGTAATATTTACTTCCCAAGGGGATTAATAATAGCCAATGAGGAGCGGTCAGGGTTTTTAAAAATCTACGTTCCTAATAGACACAAGAGAATTCATGCCAATAAAACATTCATTAATCGCTCAAGTCGGTCTAGCCCAGCCAATCCGCAAGTTATTTGATTATAAACTGCCAACCTGTGGTGAAGACACCTTATCCCCAAAACCAGGTGTTCGCGTAGAGGTTCCTTTCGGTCGTCGCAAAGTGATAGGTCTAATTATTCGATTAAGAAAAAAAAGTGATTTGAATGAAACAAAATTGAAAACAATTATATCTATCCTTGATAATCGTCCGCTGATTCCTTGTACCTTACTTCGTTTGTTAGAATGGAGCGCGAGTTATTACCAACATCCCCTTGGTGACGCCGCTATGCGAGGCATGCCCAATCTGCTGAGAAAAGGCTCGCCCTTACCAGAAACGCGGAAAAAATACTGGCAACTATCCACAACGAATATAGACCCCGTCTTATCCACTGTAAAAAACTCTCCCAAACAAAAAGCACTTCTGACACTCCTCATGAGTCTCAAGGCTGTTAGCGATAAGGAACTCTCCAAAGAGTTCTCCAGATCAATCATCAAACGGCTCCATAACAATGGATATATCTCACAAACCTTTCTTGACTCACCAAAAACTGAAACTAACAAAATCCTCAATGATAAGACGCTGACACTTAATACAGAACAACAGCAGGTGTTAAACCAAGTTAGTCTTAAAAAATACCACTGCTGGTTATTGAATGGCATAACTGGGAGTGGGAAAACCGAAGTTTATTTACGACTCATCGAAAGAGTGCTAGCAAAAGGACAACAAACGCTGATTCTAGTGCCTGAGATCGGCCTAACCCCGCAGACCGTGCGGAGATTCCATCAACGATTTTCAGTGCCTTTGGTATCACTCCATTCTGGAATGACTGACCGCCAACGTCTCCTTGCATGGACCTCTGCAAAAAATGGCGATGCGTCGATTATCTTGGGTACCCGATCCGCTATTTTTACACCAATACCGAGGCTTGCATTAATCATAATTGATGAGGAGCAAGATAGTTCATATAAACAGCAAGACGGTTTTCGCTATTCCGCGCGAGATATTGCCGTGATGCGGGCGAAACACGAAAACGTTCCAATTATACTTGGTTCAGCAACCCCTTCATTAGAATCATTACACAACTGCCATACTGGTCGTTACACCCAACTACATCTGACGAAAAGAGCAGGTCACGCAAAAACTGAGAGGTGGAAACTTATTGATATGAGAAATCAAGCTATTAACTCAGTCATCGCGCAGGATACTCTCTCAGCCATAAAACAAACGTTGACTCGAAAAGAACAGGTGCTAGTTTTTCTGAACCGTCGCGGCTTTGCACCTGCTTTGTTATGTCATTGCTGCGGATGGGTTGCAGAATGTAAAAGTTGTGATTCGCGAATGACGTTCCATCGCAGTTACAACAAATTGATATGCCATCATTGTGATTTCCGCTCTCTTCCTCCTTCGGAGTGCCCGCGCTGCAAATCAATGAAATTAATCGCCCACGGCGCTGGAACTGAGCGTAGTGAATTACTCTTACAAAAAGCCTTCCCAAAAACACCGATAATAAGGGTTGATAGGGACACTTCACGAAAGCGTGATTTTATGAATTCTGTTTATCGTGATGTCAAAACAGGCCATCCCTGTATTTTGGTAGGCACTCAGATGCTCGCAAAAGGACACCACTTCGGTGGCATCACTCTGGCCGTCATACTAGATGCAGACACAGGTCTTTTAAGTCCAGATTTTCGCGCTGTAGAAAAAATGGGTCAGCTTCTAACACAAGTTGCAGGACGAAGCGGTAGAAGCGAAAAAACTGGAGAAGTTCTTATCCAGACTTACCAACCCTCTCATCCGAGCCTCAATCTCCTGTTAAATAGTGGTTACAGTACATTTGCTCAATCACTCTTGATTCATCGAGCACAACAAAAATTACCACCCTACTGTCATCTCGCTCTTGTTCGCGCCGAATCGTTTCACGCGCCAGATGCAGAAAATTTTTTAAAAAACATCAAAAGAAAGGCGCAGGAGCTATGCTCGCCAAGCTTTAAAAAAATGATTTATACTAATCCAATGCCTGCACTGTTGGAGCGTAAATCCAACCGATATAGGTATGTGTCTCGTATTGAGGCAGATGATCGTCATGAGCTTCAAAAATTACTTAGCCAACTTGCTTTTGAAATGGAAAAGCACCCAAAACGGTCAGGACTTCGCTGGACAATTGACGTTGATGCCCTAGATCTATAGCCTAATACGTGTAATTGTTCTCATCTTTCTGTCGAATGAATCGTTTGAGACAAAAACCAGAAACAATTTGGACTCTAATGGGCCAGAAAAATACCAAAAATACCAAGCGCGACAACGGTGCATTCGGCATTATAGGTCCGTGGAAAATGCCTTTTGCGGTAGGCCTAGCAGTGGGCATCTCAATTACTTATTTTGGCGTACCTTATATTCCTAGCATGCAAAAGATGGTTGATATCGCAGATAACGCTGTAAAATCTGCAAAAAATGAAAAACTGCCGGAATTAAAATTCACTTTTTACAACGACTTAAAAACTGCTGAGATTGAAATTTCCGATTCCCAAATTGCGACCGATAAAATTACAAAGCGCTCATACTTCCTTCAAGCAGGCTCTTTCCAGTCTATTGAAGACGCGGAAAATCAAAGAATCGAACTACTCTTGCTTAATCTCGATTCAAAAATTGAAGCAGTCACAAGCAGTTCTGGAGAGCGGTGGCACCGAGTTCTTATCGGACCTTTCGCAAACAAAGCCAAAGTTTCTTCCTCGAGAGCCAAATTATCACAAAACCAAATAGACAGCTTCCTGCTCGAAAGGCCCATGTAAAAAAAGCAAGCTAGACACCATACTTCCGAGGAATTAATAAATTGAGATGGCTGTTTTTTCTTAGGACGATACCTTTAATCATCGCCTTTCTAATATTTGTTGGTTGCTCTGATAATTTCGCTACCATCTCAGCCAACTTCTCTTCAGTCAAGGAAGAACTTCGAGAAAGCGAACCAATTGGAAAAGGTCACGTAAACAACGAAAAAATGCGGCCAAAAGGATCTTCTGCTGCGTCCATTGACTTCGACGGCCAGATTGCGATGCGACACATCGAAACTCAAACGAGCTTTGGCCCCCGATCACCAGAGTCTCCAACTGCAAAATTGCAGACTTTATCTTATATCCGATCCCAAATACCCTCCTCAATGGAAATACAACTACATAAGTTCAAGGCAAATGGTTTCAATGGCACTAACTTATGGGTAAGTAGTCGAGCAGCGAAAAAAAAATCAACTACTCTCATCATGCTTGGTACTCATTGGGATACTCGTTCGCAAGCTGATCGAGATACCGATATTACCAAGAGGAATATGTCGGTTTTGGGTGCCAATGATGGTGCATCAGGTGTCGCTGTGCTAATCGAGATTGCAAAACATCTTCATAAACGACCGCCCAAAATAAATGTGGATCTTATTTTTTTTGATCTTGAGGATATAGGTAATATTGGAAAAAATGCGTATGCTATGGGTTCACGTAAGTTCGTAGAGGAACATCCGAAATATCGACCTACCGCGGGTATCATTATTGATATGGTTTGTGACAAAAACTTGCGTATACCCCGAGAGCACTATTCATCCGTGAGCGCGCCCGAGGTGCTCTCTGGAGTATGGGCGAGCGCCGACCGGCAAGAGGCAGATGCTTTTAAAGATATCATAGGAGGGGCGATTATTGACGACCATATTCCATTTCTAGAGGTGGGTATTCCCGTCGTAAATCTCATCCATTTTCCATTTCCGAAAAGTTGGCACACCACTGACGATACAATCAAATTTTGTAGTGCAACTAGTTTGGATCAGGTTGGCCGTGTTGTCTTGGATTTCATCTATCAGTATAGTTTTAATTATTGAATTAAGAAAACACTCCGTCATAACACCGAACGTAATGAGCTAATACAGAAATCAACATTCTTGGGGGTGCTTGCGTGTCCCATAAGCCCGATACGCCAGACCTTACCAGATAGAGTACCTAATCCGGCGCCTATTTCCAGATTATATTCTTCAAGCAAACGGCTACGAATTGCCATATCATTAACCCCCTCTGGTATTGACACTGCGTTTAACTGAGGTAGTCGATCAGCCTCGTTTACGACAAATTCAATCCCTAGAGACATAAGACCATCATGAAGTCGAAGATAATTGTCTTTGTGCCGTTTCCAAGCTGCCTCTAGACCCTCCTCCTGCACCATGACAAGAGACTCATGCAACCCATACAAACAATTAACCGGTGCCGTGTGATGGTAAGTTCTCTTACCTTCCCCGCCCCAATAATTCATAACCAGATTTAAATCCAGAAACCAACTTTGGACTCTACTTTTTCTGGCACGAATCTTTTTAGCCGCGCGCTCATTAAAACTTACAGGAGATAGACCAGGTGGAGCCGACAGACACTTTTGAGACCCCGAATAAATCGCATCGATTTCCCAATCGTCGACAAATAGAGGTGTCCCCGATAACGAGGTTACGGTATCAACTATCGTTATACAATCGTATTCATGGGCCAATCGGACTAAAGATCTAGCATCGGATTGAACCCCCGTAGAAGTTTCTGCATGAACAAAAGCCACGATGACCGCGTTAGGATTTCGCTTCAGGACTTCTTCAAGTTTTGTCGGATCAACAGCGCTCCCCCACTCGTCCTGAACCATAATTGCCGAGCCACCGCAGCGCTCTACATTTTCACGCATACGTCCTCCAAAAACTCCATTTTGGCAGACTATAACTTCATCGCCGGGCTCAACCAGATTTGCGAAACAGCATTCCATGCCTGCTGAACCAGGAGCAGATACCGCAAACGTAAGCTGATTTTTAGTCTGAAAAACATACTGCAAAAGTGTTTTTATTTCGTCCATCATTTCTATAAATAATGGATCTAAGTGCCCTATAGTGGGCCGGGCCATGGCACTTAGAACTCGTTCACTAACGTCAGATGGACCGGGACCCATAAGAGTCCTTCGTGGGGGGATGAATGAATTTATATTCAAACCGCTCTCCTTTATTTTGTCACAGAATTTGGTTGGCGATGGAAGATCAAAAGCTGTAAAGAGACATTAAATCTTATTTGCGCCATTTAAAAACCAAAAAAAGATAGATATTCGTATTAAAAGTTATTAGAGGAAAAGTTCTGTTGTTTTAATCAACAATGAAATTTAATATGAATTTGATAATCAAGCAAGTAAGACGTCAACAATATTTAATGTCTTACTGCATTGATTAAAGTAAGGCTACTTGTAGGGTTACTTAACAACACATTAATAGTTCATCACACAGAGGGTCCTTTAAATGCCTCGTCCCCCCTACCTCTGCTCGCGAAAGCTAAAACAATCTCTCATGAAGTATTTTAGCATAGCGGCAGCCGGTACAGCGATAACTCTGTTACCGAATGTAAACGGAGCGCTGAATGCTGAAGAAGTCCTGCGAGACTATCAAGAGGCGATTGAACGCGCTGAGGCTAATAGTAATGCTTTCTCCATCCAGTTATCGGAACTATATATGGGGCTAGGGCAGGCATTAATGAACGATGAAAACTTCTCAGGTGCACAACGTGCTCTCAAACGAGGTATGCAGATAGAGCGGGTAAACTTCGGACTGCACAGCATCTCTCAAACGCCCTATCTTTTTTTGCTCGCCGACCTGGATACAATCTTAGGAGACACAGAATCAGCTCAAAAAGCAATGGACTCGATATACCAACTCGGGAAAAACAACTATGGTGCTTTGGATCCCCGTATCCTTGAGACACTAGACAAGATTCTTTACTGGCAGATAGCTCGCTACGAAGCCAATCCTGGACGAGGTGGACTTGACTATATCGTTGCTGCAGACCTCATATCACAACGGATGTCGAGAGTAATTGAGCAAAGCATTCCCATAGAAGATGCAAAAGCACCGATTTACTACCAAAGACTCGCCGCGGTGCAATACCTCGTGGCAACCTATGTAGATCAGAATGGCCTGCCAACAGAAACAACTTATGAAATATCTACTAACTCCAGCGCACAAACTACGGGCCGCTCTGCCGCCGGGCTAACATATTATCGGCGTGGTAAAGCCGCCTTAATCAGGAGAGTTGAATCTCTATCCAACCAGCCTGTAGCGGATCTTCTAGGTCAGGTTGATGCTATTGCTCAGTTGGCTGATTGGTACCTTATCTTTGGCCAAAGCCACGCGGCCATCAAAGCCTACAGCCTTGCATTCCAAACACTTTTAGATGAGAGTGTATCTAAAGATGTACAATCACTTTTTTTTTCCGAGCCACAAAAAATTGAGTTCAACCTCCCGGAAAAAAGCAAAACGAAAACTCAAAAGGTACTAGAAGTTTCCGCGCTCATCACAAAAAGAGGTCGAGCAAGAGATATACAATTTATTGACCCTCCCAAGGACCTATCTGAAGAAGAGATGCGGTCGATACGTCAATCTATCCAGAAAAGTCGATACAGGCCCCGTCTTAATGAGGGTAACCCAGAGGAGTCTACTCATAAAATATTCCTGGCACGATAAGGCATTGATAATTAGCCTTGTGCCACAGTTTTATGCCAAGAGGTAAATCATGAATACACCCTTTTTAAGTTTAAAAACAATTTTTCAACAATTACTTCGTTCCATAGACTCGTTAGGGGGCATTTTTCTGTGCCTCAGTTTACTTGCCTGTAACTCTGTTGTCCCAATCCCCTCCAACTCAAGCTCGTCTTCTGGAGGAACCACAATTAATATTCCGAGTGGCAGTGTAAGTATTCCTGGGGGAGTTTCCATGCCAAGCGGATCGTCTACAACTAGTTCAGGCGAATCAGCTGCCGGCGGCCCTGTCGATAATGGTAAGGCGCCCTCATTGGAGGAGTTGGACTCAGACCTCGAAAATTCGCTAGATGATTTTGACAGTCGTTTAGGCGGAGCTGCTGACGAGTCCGGTATAGATGTGCTTGACCCGATGGGAAGCAGAACTCTGGCATCTGACTCAAATCGGCCGATGTATGAGGAACTGGAGGAGGACGGAAACCCCATCGCAGAACGCGCAGATCAGGGGGCGGGTGAGGCCGAATCTTTGGGAGACGTAGAATCAATTCCCTCCAAAAATAAAGATTCCAGCAATGCTACAATTACCCAGATTCCTGACGATATTGGTGAAGGCCAAGGTGATGACATTGTCGAAAGACAAATACGAGAAGCTGCGTCGCAGGAGACTGACCCGATTCTTCGTGAGAAATTATGGGAAGAGTATCGCCGAGCCAAAGGACGAAAATAAAATATGGAGAACCACATTTTTCCTACCGGAAATGGGACCAATCTTTGGAAGATTGTCATCGCCGTAACGTTTTGTATGGCCGCAAGCTCACAAGCGGCTATCGATAAGATCACTTCGTCGACCCCAATCACCCTCCTTTCACCCACAAAATCAATTCCGGTGCAAGCGCTACTGGATGTGGGAATAGTTGCGTTCGACGACGGTCTTAATCTCACTGACGAGGATGACACTGTCTTCCCCGAAGTCCGGTTGGCAGAAACAGTATATTTTTCGACCCAGCTATTGAGAGTACTTGAAAAGAGCGGTGCGTGGGGACCTGTTCGAGTCATCCCTAACAAAGACGCAATAATGGATTTATACATTCAAGGTACTATTTTACAATCGGACGGTGAAACCTTGGCAATGGAGATTGTGGCTCGAGACAGCGCAGACCTTACATGGTTTACCAAAAAATACCGGACGACTGTCGGAAAATATGCATATGACAGAAGAAGGAAGGGTGCCGGTGATCCGTTTCAAAATCTATACATCAGCGTAGCGAATGAGCTTCTTCGACAATACGAAAGTTATGGAGAAAAACGCGCGCTCGATCTGCGAAAACTATCGGAAATGCGTTTCGCTCAACAGTTTTCTCCAGAAGCTTTTAACCCATACACACGGACAGACAAGGAAGGTAAATTACAGATAGTTCGTCTGCCAGCAGACGCAGATCCACTCTTAGAGAGAGTGCGCCGAATTAGAGATCGAGATCACCTTTACATAGACCGGATGCAAGAATTCTACGACAGTTTTTCGCGGCGAATGCACATTCCCTATCAGGATTTTAGGCGAGCATCCTATGACTCGGTTGTGAAAGCAAGACAACTGCAGAAACAAGGAAACCAACGCATAATAGCGGGAATTGGAACCATCGTGGCAGGAATATATGGTCGTCTTGAGAGTGACTCCAGCGCGGGCCGCTTAGCAAGTACCACCACAGCAGGGGCAGGAGGCCTGTTAGTGAAATCGGGTCTTGAAAAAAAACAGAGGGCGGCGAGTTATAATGAGTCGGTGGCTGAAATGGGTTCCAGTCTCGAAACAACTCTGGCACCTGAGATAATAGAACTCGAAGACCGAACCGTGACCCTCTCTGGTAACGTACAGGCTAAGTACCAACAATGGCAGGCCTTATTACTACAGATCTATGCTGAGGAGCGGAGAACGCCGGAAGATGAATAAAAAACAGATAACACTCTTGCTGCTAATATCTGTTTCGATATGTATAGCTTTTGTACTCCCAAGGGTGATAGAAGAACCGTTATTCACAATTAAAGAAAATCTAATTGAAAGCAACCTACCAGTACCGCAGCTTACTCCCTCTCAGTTAGCTGAAAAGCAAAAGTATCGCCTTGCTTCGCAAGAGTTGCTGGCTCAAATAATCACAACGAGGGACTCATTAGATTCTCGCGGAGTCACAAAATGGGGGGAAAGTGTATTCTTTGAGTCTTTTAAGTTAATTGAAATTGGTGACCAACTATACTTGGATACAAAATATCAACAAGCGATGGTAAGTTATAATCTCGCACTTGACAGACTGAGAGAGCTGGAGATAACCGCTGAGGCCACGCTCGAAGCAAGCATAAAAAGTGGATTGAAAAGCATCCTTCAAGGAGAGGTGTATGAGGCCAGAGAACATGCTCAAACTGCAATCACAATAGCACCTGAAAATCTTCAAGCCACCTCACTGTTAAAGAGGAGTGAATCACTGCCGGAGGTCCTTGAACACTTCCAAAATGCAACTAAACATCAAGATTCTGGTAAATTAAACTTGGCCGAGCGCTACTATAAATTAGCACTAGAACTCGATGATAATTTCACTCCAGCGAGAACAGCGCTTAAAAAAGTTAGCAAAAAAATTCAGGGTCGAGATTTTCAGTCACTGATGAGTCTTGGATGGGATAAACTCGGAAAAAATCAGTTTCAAGGCGCTAGGAATGCATTTTTATCAGCAAGGACATTGGATGAGAGCAAAATATCCGTCGACAAGGCACTGTTACAACTTGAGACGCGACAACAACATTTCGAAGTAACAAAAAAAATGGAACTAGCCAGCAAGCTGGAATCGGACGAAAAATGGGCCGAGGCATTGCACATCTACAACGACCTTATCCTCCTGGACGACACTCTAGTCCAACCACGAGTCAAAAAGATCAATGCTTTAATTCGCAGTGATATGGATCGCCAAACTAACGCTGTACTTGCATCTCCGCTAGCCTTGGCTAATCAAAAGACCTATATTGAAGCAAAAGTCTTACTAGATAATCTACTTGGAATCGCAGATAACGGTGTTAATACACCGAAGTTATCGGGCCAAATTAGAGATCTAGAGAAATTACTTGAGCGATCACAAACTGCCACCGAGGTTATTCTTCAGTCAGATGGTCAAACTGAGGTGACCTTGCTTCGCGTTTCAAAACTTGGGGTTTTTGCGCGCAAAACAGTGTCCTTGCGGCCCGGAAAATACAGCATTCTTGGCGCCAGGACCGGATTTCGAGACATTTTGATAGAATTTACGGTCGACATCGGCTCAAATAATGTGCCCATTGACATTCGTTGTAGTGAGACAATATAAATCCAGTGATGCGATCTTGTGTGGTCAGTGTATGAAGTAGACCACAAGTCGTCAGCAATCATTGCAGCCCAGGCGAAGATATGAACTCAACAGATCAAGAGGAGCCTACAGAGAACCTCAAGCCCACAAAATTTTCCCCTCTCGACGGTGAAACCAAAAAGCATAGGGGTAAAACTTCCGTGGGTTTGTGGGTCTTAGCTATTACCCTCGCAGCAGGCTCACTTGTGATGCTCTACCTTGCATCAGCAAGTCCAGTAATCATTACCACCACTCCCCTAGACAGCCGCATCGAGTTGTCAGGCGTATCGTTTAGAATCGGATCAAATTATCTTTTACTCCCGGGAAAATATGAGGTCAGAGTAACTGCCACCGGTTATAAACAACACGATATGGACCTTGAAGTATTATCAAATAATGAACAACAGTTGAACATAGTACTGGAACCCCTTCCAGGAGAATTAAAGGTTGAATCAACGTTAAAGGAAATAACTGCGCTGGTAGATGGTGCGCCATCTGTCGCTATCCTACCTGGAGTTATTAAGGGATTGAGAAAAGGCACTCATCAAATCGTCCTCTCCAAAGCCAGGTACCTCGATTCAAAATATGACGTTGACATCATTGGTCTTGGTGAAACACAAACCCTTGAAGCTGAGCTGCAACCCGGCTGGGGAACGCTGAAAATTGACTCTGTACCAAATGCCGCTGAGCTTTGGATAGATGATAAACTCGTAGGTAATACGCCTGCCACTGCTGAGGTTTTACAGTCAGGTAGTTCCATCTTGCTTAAAAAAAGCGGATTCAATGATTGGTCGGGTACGTTAAGTATCACTGCCGGTGAAACGCAGGTATACCCGCCAATTCCCCTAGTCACAGCGGACGGGTATCTGCAGCTAGAGACTGTTCCAACTGGCGCAAGCATAATACTCAACGGTAATTTTCAGGGAATTTCGCCACTCAAGATACCGGTTCGTCCCAAACAACGCCACAAAATCGAGATGATATTGGAGGGATATATCAAAAAACTGCATGGGTTTACTGTTGCCTCCGACCAAGTACTTAAGTTGCAGTTAACTCTTCAAGAGGACATCGGAGAAATTGCACTTTCCATATCCCCCGAAGGAGCAAAAGTATACGTTGACAACAAGTTTTTCAGTACCGGATCACAAACACTTCGGTTGCCATCAAGGCAACATGAACTCAGAATAGAGCAGAAAGGGTATCGAACTGAAACATTTAAGGTATTACCGCAACCATCACAGCAGCAAGCGCTCTCAGTCACCCTCCTTACGGAGGAAGCGGCATATTGGTCAACACGTCCCAATCGAATAAAGACTGTTGCTGACATACAGTTACTACTAATGCGTCCAAAGGCGCCGTTCCTCATGGGAGCACCCCGTAGGCAACCTGGACGACGAGCAAATGAAGTCGAACGCGCTGTAACACTCAAAAGACCCTTTTACATTGGGGAAACCGAGGTCTCAAATCGACAATTTCGCATGTGGAAAACAAACCATAGCTCATCGGCAATTTCCGGAAAGACCCTTGACATGGAAGAGCAACCCGTGGTCAATGTTTCTTGGGAAGAAGCTATAAGATTTTGTAACTGGCTTAGCAAACAAGATCTGTTGTCACCCTTCTATCTAATAAATACAGATCAAACCGAGAGAATAGATTGGTCGTCGAACGGATACCGTCTTCCGACCGAGGCAGAATGGTCGTGGGTGGCGAGGACTGGTCCTCACGGGTCTGCTCAAATTTATCCGTGGGAAAATGACCGCTTTCCTCCTGATCGAGTGGTTGGCAATTATGCTGATATAGCAGCTGCAAAACTAGTACGATTTAAATTACTTAGCTACACAGATGGGTACCCAGTCTCTGCTCCAATAGGGACTTTCCCCTCGAATAAGAAGGGACTTTATAACATAGGTGGAAATGTAGCCGAGTGGGTGAACGATTATTATGATCTGCAACCCCACCGAGGGGAACCCTTGATAGATCTCAAAGGCCCCGAAGGAGGGACCCGACATGTGATCAGAGGTGCTAGCTGGGCAATGGGATCAAGGTCAGAATTACGGCTCACTTACCGAGATCATGGAAACGATCCGAGAATTGATCTAGGCTTTCGGATTGCTAGATATGTGGATAGGATCACTGAAGAAAAATGATCAGAATTCTTTTGTCACTTACTATCCCAACATTGATTTTTTTCTCCTACGTAGCCGACTCTGATGAGGAAAGAAAAGACCAAAAAGAAGCGCTTGAATCAGAGACAAAAAGTAGCACGGTAAAAGAAAAAAGGATCGATGAGAACATAAATAAAGATGAGTTCAAGCCTTCTGAGGAAATATCAGAAGATTTTCCTGTGCCCTTGCCTGCAGATATTTAAAACTGCCAGAGAATTGGATTAAATGATGAAAAGAGATACTAACGAGTTGTACTACCAATTAGTTACATTATTACTAACGTTTATAGTCATACATACAATTTTCGTGACTTTGGTCAGACCTAATGCTGATGTCATTATCCGTCAACAAGTGGAACGGGCTTCGGTAGACGGAAACTATGTGGTGCCACGCTCTATCTTTGTCGTAATCAAGGATCTAGAGCAGGAATCCTGTTTTATACTAATGGTTTGGGCCTTCGCTATCATGGGGTTCAAAACTCGGTCCGTATACAAAGAACAAGCTTTGTTAAGCAGCGCGTTAATCAATGTTAGGGAGGGATCAAGGATACTGGTCGAAGACGTAGATCAATTTACAAAAGCCCTTGAATCATTGGCAGAAGAACAACGTAACCTATTGCTCCCAAGGGCGTTACAGTCAGCGCTCATGCGCTTCCAAATGACTGGTAACATTCAGTCTGCAAACGACGCAGTGGCTGCAGTATGTGATACTGAGAGTGAGCGCCTTGACTCAGAGTTGTCGATGATCCGTTACATTACTTGGGCGATACCGTCGATTGGCTTTATTGGTACTGTGAGAGGGATCGGTGCAGCACTAGGTCAAGCCCATGAAGCCATGCAGGGAAATATCGCTGGCGTTACTAGTAGCCTTGGAGTTGCGTTCAATTCCACATTTGTCGCGCTACTAATCAGCATGGTAGTAATGTTTTTTATGCACCAACTCCAATTAATACAAGAACGCCTCGTCCATGATTCACAACGTCACTGTGAAACCCAACTACTGCGTTTCCTCAAGGTCTAGGTGCATAGTATGACACTGGCAACGGTCGTTTTTAATGGACAGAGCCTTCAAATGTTTATCGAGGATGAACGCAAGTACCAATCACCAGCTTATGTCCATATTTCTGAGGAGGGGCTGATTGCAGGAGAAGAAGCGAGACGTCTTGCATGGTTGGAGCCGCAGAACAGCTACACAAGACACTGGGACCAGTTGGATGAAAAACCTTTGGATAGGCCAACATGCTGGGCGCGACACCATGCAGATCTTTCTTTTTTCCAACTTTCCGAATTGCTTTCAAAGATCGACTCACCTGAGCTCTTGGTTGCGATCCCTAGCAGCTTCAATGACCGCCGACTTCAGCTTCTGCTAGGCCTGATCGAGGCAGTGCCAGCCAAAACCTGTGGGGTCATTGAAAGCGCTCTTTTATACGCTGAAGACTATCACCGCGCGATAATCCAACTACATGGGCATCAAACGGTTATATCTCACCTAGAGAACACAGGACAATACCTGCAGATTCTAAACTCTGAGGTAATTTCAGACATCGGTGCGCTTCAATTATTGAAAAATTGCGCAAGGTATATCTCAGAGCGTTCTATCCTCGCCACGCGTTACGATCCAATGCACTCTGCAGTTGCTCAACAGAACTTATTCAATCAGCTGCCAAGCATAATAGACAAATTCAAAACGAGTTCAGAGTCTATCATCGATATCAAGTCTCCTGACTCAAACTTCACACTGCATTTAGATCTCAAACACATTCAACAAATGCTCGACCCAAAATTTGAGGTATTAAAAGCCGCTTTGAAGGATTACGAGACTGAGCAATTATGTTTGACGCCTCAAAGTGGCCTGCTAAAATCATTATGTCCAGCATTAAGAGAAGTAAAAATGCCAGAGGACACTTTTATTGAAAGAAAATGCATGCGACTTGCGACGCAAGCGCAACGAGAGGAAAAACCTCTTCAAAGGCTAAACCAGGTTTTACTCTCGCAAATAAGCGATCAAACTATATATGTGGCGTCCATCCAGAAAAACAAATCTCGAGGACGGATTGCGACACACCTTCTGCACGACAGATGCGCATGGCCTCTAAGCTCTATCCTGAGCTTCTCGATTTCACGAGATCGGTTATTCATCACCGGCAAGCAGCATACCAATGCTGATTTAGTTTTATCTTTGGAAGACGGAAATCTCTTGATCACTTACAAAAAAGAGCACCTTTATGCTCTTCTCCCAAGCCAAGTACTGCCCGGCGAATCTCTCCATATTGGTAAACACCAGCTCACACTGATTGAGGTGGTTAATGCCTAAACAACGCCGAAATATCGCGCTAAGTTTGTCCTTCTTGGACATCATGGCATGTGGGTTTGGCGCCGTTACACTCCTTTTTTTGATATTTAGGCACAGCGCGTCAGAGTTGCAAGACCCAAACACGAACGCTGCAGCAGAAATGGAGTTGTTGAAAAAAGATCTTCTAGTTGCCGAAGAACAAAAAGCAGCACTCCTAAATAGCCTTGAGGTCTTGGAAACCAAAGTTGTCGAAGCACAAGGACTATCAAGACGGGTTATCACCGAATTACAAGAGGCAGAAAATAGTACTCAAACCGATCCCCAAAAAGAAATCGATAAACTTCGGCGTCAAGTAGAAATCCTCGAAAAAGAAACCGCAGAGCTAGAAGATACCGAATATGGTGACAAAGTTAGAGAATTTGTCGGGGATGGTAACCGACAGTACTTAACGGGTCTGAAACTGGGTGGTGAGCGCGTTTTGATATTTGTAGACGGTTCGGCCAGCATGCTAGCGGATAATGTAGTTAATGCGATTATTCGACGCAATATGGATATCCAACAACGTCAATCAGCCCCAAAATGGGTTTGGACAATGAGTACAGTGGAATGGTTGTTAGCACAGCTCCCTGCCAGTAGCAGATTTCAGTTATACATCTTTAATACGTCGGTCTCGGCGGCCATTAACGGCACCGATGGAGAATGGCTTGACGCCGCCGACTCACTATCAATTGAACGGGCTGTAGACGGTCTGCGCGCTTTCACACCTACCGCCGGCACAAGCTTAGAGAATGCGGTGGTAAGCATAAATAATTTCGACAAATCACCGGACAATATTTTTATTCTTACCGATGGTCTGCCAACACAGGGTGCGCGGGTACCTTCCTCCTCGATGGTTGACGGTGAACAGAGAAGAAAATACTTTCAAAATGCAATCAAAAAGATACCCAATGGAATCCCGGTGAACACAATATTATTTCCTATGGAGGGCGACCCAGAGGCTGCAGCCTTGTATTGGCAACTCGCTTTAAATACCCAAGGGGCCTTTATCGCCCCCTCTCGGGACTGGCCATAAAATGCATAATCAATTCGAGGTCGACACATGAAAACTAAAAGGCGTCAAACCTCCGAGGCGAGTTTGGCATTCCTCGACGTGATCAGCTGCGGATTCGGAGCAATTGTGCTACTTCTTGTGATCGCAAGGATTGGTGATCCAGCCACCATCGAAGATATGAAGGATCAACTTGTAGGATCACTCAAGGCTTTTCAGCTTGAACTCTTTGATATTAGAGGGGATACAATCCTGTTAGAGGAACAACTAGTTTCTCAGCAGGAGCAACTATCACAACTTCTGGAGAGAATTGCCCGCTTACAAGCGCAATTAGCCTCCGCCAAGGCCCAAGCAACGAAAAATGCTCAGTCATTAGCTCAAGAGAAAGAACAACTGAAACTCGTTCAACAGGTGCTGTCTGAGGAAATGCTTCGTCTACAAGAAGCTGGCTCTAGAAGTCAAAATGATCTCGTAGGCGGAATTCCCGCCGATAGTGAGTATATTATTTTTGTAATAGATACATCTGGCAGTATGCAAAGCAGGGCGTGGGAAAAAGTACAAAAAGAAATGATCAACATTTTAGATGTATATCCAGAAGTAAAAGGACTTCAAGTGCTCAATGATATGGGGCAGTATATGTATGACGCTTATAGAGGTCAGTGGATTGCAGATAATCCTGATCAAAGAGACGACATCGTGAGAACATTGCAACAGTGGGCTCCGTTCAGCAATTCCAGCCCCGTGGAAGGGATAGAGGGAGCGCTGCGCGACTTTTACGAACGAGACAGAAAAATAAGCATATATATATTAGGAGACGACTTCCAAGGCCGGTCAGTCAAGCGGGTCGTTGACATGGTGAATCAAATTAATCAAATTGATCGCACGACTGGGGGTCTCGCAAGGATTCATGCGATAGGATTTCCTGTTCAGTTTGTTGCGGGAAGAGAACCGGGAACTGGAGCGATTAAATTTGCAGCACTCATGAGAGAATTAAGCTATAACAATGGTGGCACCTTCGTTGGATTAAACAGCTTAAACTAGATTAGGTACCGATATGCGCAGCCAGCATCCACTTTTTTTTACTACAGTTATTTGCATGGCGTTATTCGTCAAAGGATGCGGTGGAACTACACAAGTACTCTCTGAGGAGAGTTTTCCAGAACTTCTGGCACCATCGCGTGCCTTCCATGCTGTCGTGATTTTCACACCAGACTTTTCAAATTATGTTGCAAGTCCCAGTACTAAGACGAAGTTATCAATTGGAAGCGCCCAAGAAAATATTATGCGGAAGACCTTCGCGGCTCTGTTCGACACAGTCGATTTTTTTGATTCAGAGGACAAGATAGAACAGTCGCCAGATATTATAATTTATCCCTCAGTAGTAGAGGCGCAAATCGCAGTTCCCTCTCAAAACTACCTCAACGTCTATGAAATTTGGATCAAGTACAATCTTAGGCTTACTGACATTGAAGGTAACCTTATCGATAACTGGTTCATGCCGGTGTATGGAAAAACGTCCGACTCATTCATGCTGCAAAAAGAAAAGGCTGTAGGTTCTGCTACCAGAGCCGCTCTGCGAGATATTGGTGCCAAACTTAGTCTTGATTTCTATAGAATTCCAGCAGTCGAAAGACATCTCAGAGAAAAATCGGGGAGTTCGTAACACATGCCACTTGTAATAAATTTCCTATTAATTTTCATACTAACCGCTTGTAATACTACTACAACTATCGACGAGTACCGAAGCTTTGATGAAGGAGTATCTATGGGTAACGGGGAGACTATCGCTCTCCTTGGACGCAGAGATGCGGGACATTATGAAACAGACGATGAATTTGTTGCCTGTGTAGGCGATAAATTACGATCGCAAAGCCTAAATGTTTTACCCGAACGCGGGCTAATTGACGCCTTATATCCATGGCTTGAACCTAGAACAGCGCCAAAGGGATTACTTCGCATGCGACAACTAATTCAGGAGCCATTAATTAAAAAAGCGATAACAGAAAGAGGGATACGATTCTTGGTGTGGTTAGACGGTTCGACAGAAACACTCGACAGAAACGGCTCTATTAGCTGTGCAGCAGGTCCTGGAGGCGCTGGATGTTTTGGTTTTGCAAGTTGGGACAAGGCATCTATCTATGAGGCAATCGTTTGGGATCTATCAGACGTAAGTGAAGTAGCCCGCGTTCGAGTCGATTCTGAAGGCACTTCATATCTCATAGGTGCCATTGCCCCTATCCCGCTTTTGACGCCGGTAAAAAGTGATGCCTGCAAAGGACTTTCCTCACAGCTAGAGGCAATATTTAAATAAAAAAAGTATGCTTTAGGTAAAAAAATGTCTGCAATCCGAAACTTCAATTTGTTTATTAAAGTAGCCGTCTTTGCCACAACATTTGCAGCGTCGCAGACAGGCCTATCTGTCTCTAGTGGCCAAAAACAATATGAGGAACTATTGAAGCGGACACCATTATTTCAGAACCCACAGCTTACTTCCTACATCGAAAACTTAGGAGCTCAAGTTGTATCAGTATCAGAGATGGCGGACGAAAAATTTATCTTTAGCTTACTTGATGACCCCGCTCTTAACGCTTTTGCTACGGCGGATAACTACATTTACATTAATCGAGGACTTTTAAACTATGTTAGTAACGAGGCTCAGCTTGTTTCTGTAATTGCGCATGAAGTAGCACATGTGACTCGGGGACATATTAACAAGCAGTCGACTAGCGGTGCCGCAACTCAAATCTTATCGACCGTGGCCGCAGTTTTAGCTAATAGTAACGAGGTATATGAAGCCGGAATGGCCTATGGTAATTCAAAAGTTCGTTCAATGGGTCGCAATCATGAGCTTGAAGCAGATCAGAGCGGCGCAGAGTATATGGCGAAACTGGGTTACGATGTTGATCAAATGATTTCAATGTTATCGATCATGAAAGATTTCGAAACGCTTCAAAAAGATCAAGCAAAAAGGAAAGGGGCAATAAGACCCACCTATCATGGAGTTTTCGCATCACACCCTCGAAACGACGCACGTTTAAGAGCAGTAGTTTCTCGTGCAAAAAACCTAACGATTGATAGCACCCGTGGAAACGGCGCTGAAAAATATAGAGCTCTCACACAGAACTTGATCTGGGGTGAAAATTTCCTTGCCAAAGATATACCTAAAGAGCGTTTTTCAGACTTAACGTGGCGCGTTAGATTTGATTACCCAAAAGGATGGGTGCACTCGCGCGGCCCCGCACCGACAGCCACTACAGGGCGCGAACCTGATGGGCTATCGACACTAAGTATGTCGCGTTTAGCGAGGACGGCTCAGACTCCCGAAGAATATCTGTATAATCAACTGAACATTTCTGAAATTAAAAATGGAGAGGACATCACTCCGTCGCAGTTGAAAGGGTTTACAGGACTAATCCCAAGATTTGATGAAATCACAAAACAAAGGTCCATTATCCGCGTTGCCGTAATTTATTATAAGTTGAGCGCATATGTATTCGAGGGAGCAACTAATGAGGGTGCCGACTTCGCCGAACAGGATAAATTATTGTTGCAGGCCATCAATACTTTTAGGCCGATTTCGCGAGCCGAAATAGAAGGCCAGAGGCCGCAGCGTATCCACTACGTAAAAGCGACAGCTAATACCACTTTTGACGGCTTAGCGAAGGCATTCAGCCTCTCTAAAAATGATGTGGACACCCTTAGAGTGATAAACGGCCTGTATCCTGCCGGGGAGCCGCTCGCGGGGGATATAGTAAAAGTATTCCGACAATGAAATTCATTAACAAATGATATGTGGAGAATGAGCGCACATTAGACATGAAGATCGAGCTTTTAATTCTTTACTTAATTGCTGGTTTAGCCCTTAGTTTGTTTTTGATCTTAAACATGCAAGCCGACCAGCAATCAAAATTGCCACATTTAGCAGCCCCGAAAATAGAATCAGGCATATTGCATAGATTACAAAATAACATTGAGAATAAATTATCAATAAAACAGGAACATGACCTCTTCGAATCTCCACAACAAGTTAATGAACAGCTCGCCGAAAGTAGTCTGGAAAAACGTCTAGTCGGACTAACCAAAACAGTCACCACAAATATAGAGCCCTCAGAATTTGAGCTCCAAAATTTTTTCAAACTCAACCAAGAGGATTACCGAGAAAGTTCGTTAATATCATTTAGACAGGTAACATACGCGATTTCAGCTCGAGGCGGACATGCATATGAAGCTGCTTTGAAAGATCTGTCAGCAAGCAAACAGGGAATCATTCCGACCGGTGACCGGAATCCTCTACTTAATCATTATGAGCAGGTTTCAAGCGTCAGACTTGAGGAACTCTTCGGTGAAGAAGCCGGAAATAAAATCGTATCCCTCGCCTCAAATACCCAATCATTGCCATGTTGGAGCGAACCCATAAGATCTGCGAATGGATACCACTTGATATGTATCGAATCCTTTGAGCTAGGACCCTTGCCGTCACTTGAAGAGGTTCGTTTTCAGGTTTTAAATGATTGGCGCAACAGCTTAAGCACTATCAACTAGATAGGGTTACATCTACATGAAAAAAGCGACAAGATGTTCGGTGTCCCTAATGCTAATATCAACCAAGTGAATGAAAAAAATCTTTTAGACCACTAGGACCTGCATTCTGCCAGATCCTTAATGCTGCTGTTCCGATGATGGCAATATCGGCAGTTCCACGTAATACTTGCAAATCGTCGCGATTTGAAATTCCAAACCCAACGCCTAGTGGAACATCGGTGTGCCTGCGACACCGCTCAAGCAATGCCAACACTCCGGCATCAATATTACTTTTTGTCCCTGTAACCCCTTTTCGGGCAACAACATAAACCATTCCGCTGCTTGCCGCGCCCAATTCAGCCAAACGCTTATCACTAGTTGTTGGCGTCATTAGAATGATCGGATCGACACCGCGTAATAAAGCTTCCTGACGAAGCATGATTGACTCTTCAATCGGAAGGTCAGGAAGGATAAATGCAACACCCCCCGCAGCAGACAAACGTTTTAAGAAGTGTTTTTCACCTATTTTAAAGACGGTATTATAATATCCCATCATTAAAACTTTGAACGTAAATCGCGAAGTTACAGCATGCATAAAAGCAAAGCACTGGTCAATCGTGGTGCCAGATTTAAGTGATTCTTCGTTAGCCCGAACAAAAATTGGTCCATCAGCACTAGGTTCAGAAAAGGGAAATTGCAGTTCTACCAGATCTACGCCTGCTTGCTGCATAATTTCTAGTGCCTGCATATTTTCCTCAAAAGATGGATACCCGCAGACGACATGCGCCATAATTAGAAGTTCCTTTTCCCGACGACGTTCTCTAATATAAGTATTCAGTTCCATCAGTTTTCCTCAAGCCGATACTGGGCTGCTTTATCCTTTATGAAACTTTTCCATTGTTGATCATTAAGGGCATCCGCAATCATAAAGATATCCTTATCGCCACGACCGGACTGATTGATTAGGATAATCTGATCAGCCGCCATTGTTTGCGCCTCCTTAATCGCAGTTACAAACGCATGCGTAGTCTCTAACGCGGGAATCAAGCCCTCCGTCCGCATGATTAGCCGTAAAGCTTCCTTGACCTCCAAATCGGTAGCTGCCTCAAAACGCACTTTACCCTGTTCCCACAAGTAAGAAAAAATAGGATTAACACCAATATAATCAAGCCCAGCGGCAATTGAGTGTGTCTCTCGCATATTTCCTTGCTGATCCTGTAGAAAATAGGTCTTATAGCCTTGCGCTACTCCTATAGAGGCGTCGTTGTATGCCAAACGAGCTGCGTGCATATTAGAGCCCGCACCAAACCCGCCCGCCTCGCAACCTACTAATTCAACATTGTCGTCATTTAAAAATCCCTGAAAAATACCGATTGCATTAGATCCACCTCCGACACAGGCATAAATCCGATCCGGCAACTTTCCGGCTAAAGCCAAGATTTGCTCGCGAGCTTCAATGCCGATAATCGACTGAAACCAGCTTACCATTTCTGGGAAGGGATGCGGTCCACAGGCTGTCCCGAGGACGTAATGAGTATCAGTCATGTTTAAAACCCAATCACGCATACATTCATTAATGGCATCTTTAAGGGTTTTTTGCCCATCTTGCACTGCTATCACTTCAGCACCAAGATTTTCCATCCAAAATACATTAGGCCGCTGGCGCGCGACATCAACAGCTCCCATGTAAATCTTACAATCAAAACCAAAGCGTGCAGCCATTGTAGCCGTGGCATATCCATGTTGCCCGGCCCCAGTCTCTGCGATAACCTTTTTCTTTCCAAGTCTCTGACACAATAGTCCTTGTCCCATGACATTGTTCATTTTATGTGAACCAGTATGGTTTAAATCATCGCGCTTGACGTAAATTTGCGCGCCACCAAGATGACTTGACAGGTTTGGAAGATGTGTTACCGGCGTTGGACGACCAGAATAGTTCTGTAACAGTCGTACATATTCCCTCCAAAAATTGGGGTCTTCTTTACATTCCCTAAAGCAATGTAGGAGCTCTTCGATAGTGCTATGCAGCACCTCAGGAAGAAACACCCCCCCATATTGGCCATAATAGCCATCTCGGCCGTTCGAAAAATCAAAAATATCCACACCACAACCCCAAAATTGCCAAAAAAGAAAGTTTTTCCACTTTAAATTTAAATCGGTATCACAACTGTGACAAGAAAAGCAAATTCAAACAGAAAATTTGAAACCGCAGACGTAAGCTTATCGAAGTGGTTTTCACATCTCAACAAAAACCAGCAGACTCTTTAACATGCCTATCTTATCCCCAAGCAAAAAGACCTATTAAGATCGAAAATGCTTGTGATATCCGCAGAATTATCCACAGCTTTTCCTAACATTTACCAACAAGAGTGAAGACAAATTGTTAAAAATAATACTAGATGTAGTAGTTGTAGATTTATATACTACCAAATATTGAGAATAACAGAAGATCGCAAGTCGACGAGTTGCAAAAAAGCAAAAAAGTGGAAGGTCATTTGACAACATGAGTTTATAAAAATAGCGTTGAATAAAAGGAATCGGAATGAGCGTAGCCAAACTAAGGTCGATTGAAACGATCATCAGAGACGACGGAATAAAAATGCAAGATGCATCGATAGATATTTGGGACAAAAAATATCGATTAAAAGACAAACAGATGGATCCGATAGATCAAAACATATCAGCTACCTATCGAAGGGTTGCGATTGCGTTGGCAGAAGTGGAAGATCCGGAGGATATGGAATTTTGGCAGGATCGGTTTGAATGGGCGCTTCAGCATGGAGCAATTCCGGCGGGTAGGATAATATCGAATGCTGGCGCGCAAGAATACAAACCTGCGACCTCCACAATTAACTGCACAGTTTCAGGAATTGTCCCCGATTCAATGAGAGGAATCCTTGAAAGTAACTTAGAGGCAGGATTGACCTTGAAGGCGGGGTGTGGAATCGGTTATGAATTTTCGACTTTAAGACCAAAAGGCGCCTATGTGTCGGGAGCAGGTGCATACACATCTGGCCCACTATCTTTCATGGATATATTCGACAAAATGTGCTTCACAGTCTCTTCTGCAGGTGGTCGACGTGGTGCGCAAATGGCCACCTTTGATGTGAGTCATCCAGATGTTTTCGATTTCGTACGTGCGAAAAGAGAAGACGGTCGCCTTCGTCAATTTAATCTCTCACTCCTTATAACCGAAGAGTTTATCAGCGCGGTGAAAGACAATGGAAATTGGGATTTGACATTTCCAATCACTGCAAAAGAGGTTGAAAACGGGCTAGATTTAAATGATGAAAAAATCGTCTGGAAGTCCTTCCCAACATTAGAGGGCTATGTTCGCAACGAACAGGGCTTAGTAGCGTGCAAAATCTATGAAACGATACGAGCTCAAAAACTTTGGAATGCTATTATGTCGTCGACATATGATTTTGCTGAGCCGGGATTTATCCTTATTGATCAGGTGAATAAAAACAATAATAACTGGTTCTGTGAAGACATTCGTGCAACGAACCCATGTGGCGAACAACCATTGCCGCCTTACGGTAGCTGTTTACTAGGCTCGATAAATCTTACTAAATTCGTGCGCAACCCCTTCTCTAAAGATGCGCATTTCGATTGGGAACAATACAAGGAAGTCGTAGAGGTCTTCACGAGAATGCTGGACAATGTTGTTGAAATTAACGGCTTACCACTGGATAGGCAAAGGCAAGAAATTGAATACAAGCGCCGGCATGGCATGGGCTTTTTAGGCCTTGGATCTGCCATTACAATGCTATGTATGCATTATGGTGATAAAAGTTCAGTACAATTTACTGAACGTGTTGCTCGTGAAATGGCAGTGTCTGGTCTTCAAGCGGGGCTGGACCTCGCAAGAGAAAAAGGGCCAGCAAAAATCATGGATGACAGTTTTACAGTAACAGCAGAAATGCTTTTTAAAAAACCTGAACTCGCAGAAGATGGTATCAGAATTGGTCAAAAAATTGCCGGAAAGCTATTGCTCGGCAAGTACAGTGACTACATGAAAAAAATTGCTGAAATAGCTCCTGAGTTGGTGGATGCCATCACTAAAGAAGGATGCCGTTTTAGTCACCACACCTCTATTGCTCCAACAGGTACTATTTCTTTATCACTGGCAAATAATGTCAGTAATGGAATAGAACCTAGTTTTGCGCATCATTATTCACGTAATGTGATTCGGGAAGGACGAAAATCTAAAGAAAAAGTGGATGTATACTCATATGAGTTACTTGCTTACAGAGCTCAAGTAAATAGTTCTGCTATGCCATTTTCTGACAACCCAGACAATGCGCTTCCCGAATACTTTGTAAGCTCTGAGGATATCATGCCCAAACAACATGTCGATATTCAAGCAGCCGCGCAAAAATGGGTAGATTCTTCTATCTCTAAGACTATAAATGTACCCACGGACTTTAGTTACGAAGATTTTAAAGATATCTATTTATATGCCGCGCAAAAAGGGTTGAAAGGTTGCACTACATTCCGGTTTAACCCCGAGGCGTTTCAAGGTGTTTTGGTGAAAGAACAAGATTTAGAGAACACCACTTATTGCTTTACATTAGAAGACGGATCAACTGCTGAATTCAAAGGTAACGAAGAAATTGAGTATGATGGAGAAAAGCATACTGCTGCCAACCTCTTTGATGCTTTGAAAGAGGGTTATTACGGAAAGTTTTAAATAAATCAATAGTATGACATGTCTCATTGGAGAAGCTTCGTGAATAAAAAAATAGATCAAAAAATCGTTGGTTATAAGGTTCTGACAAGAGAGACAGAGCTCAAGGAAAAGTCTTCCATTCCTGATAGCAATATCATCCAAATGCATGAAAAAGTTTCGAGGCCAGAGGCATTACCGGGCAGCACCTATAAGATCAAAACGCCTCTCTCTGATCATGCCCTCTATCTGACTATCAATGATATCTTGCTCAATGAAGGTACTGATCACGAATTACGGCGTCCATTTGAGATTTTTATCAACTCAAAAAATATGGACCATTTCCAGTGGATTGTTGCTCTAACAAGAGTAGTGTCAGCCGTATTCCGAAAAGGTGGAGACTGTACATTTTTAGTTGAGGAACTTAAGGCTGTTTTTGATCCTCAGGGCGGTTACTTCAAACCAGGGGGTAAATTTATGCCCTCCTTAGTGGCCGAAATCGGATGGGCCATAGAAGATCATCTGCAGAAAATAGGACTCATCACAAAACCAAAGATACCGGAACATCAACAAAAAATAATGGATGAAAAGCGGACCGCTTACGAAACCACAGAAGCCAAAACCATCGGGTTTCCCGAATCGGCGAAATTATGTAAGAAGTGCAGTACTAAAGCTCTCATACTGCTCGATGGATGTATGACATGCCTCAATTGTGGTGACTCCAAATGTGGATAACCGGCAGTTATCCTGATGCACAATACATCAATTATTTAGCAAACAATGGCCACATTTAAAGATCTGTAACCGGTCGCCAAGGAGTTGGAATTGAATGATTTAGAAGACCTCCTCCAAAGAAATATTGAATGGGCCACGTCGCTTAAAGATAAAGATTCTCAGTTTTTTGTAAACACATCAAAACAGCAAAAGCCAAAATATTGTTGGATAGGCTGCTCTGACAGTCGTGTCTCACCGAGCCAAATTCTTGATTTACCTCCCGGCAATATTTTTGTACACCGAAATATTGCAAATCAGGTGAATGTAAACGATACAAACTGTCTTTCTGTTCTTGAGTACGCAATTTATTTCCTAGAAGTGAAACATATAATAGTTTGCGGTCATACCGGTTGCGGTGGTATTGAATCTTCATTTAAAAAACAATCATCAAAATTCATAAATTTATGGATAGACAATATTCTCCAACTCAGTATTGATCACAAAAGGAACCTTGACACACTGAATTGCGGAGCAGAGAGGTTTGACCGCCTTAGTGAATTGAATGTATTAAACCAGATCGTTAATCTTGGTGACCTAAACTTAGTGAAAGACGCGTGGACCAAGAATATTGATTTATCTCTGCATGGTTGGATCTATAGTTTGTCTGATGGGCTGCTGCATGATCTTACCGGCAAAGTTTCTTCACTAAATGACTTAACCATTATCAGGTCTCTTTGCGCTCCTCAAATAAGTGGCGAATAGCTGTTTTGCCGTGTCATTGTCTGTAATTCGGCCATAGAACTCTGGGAAAACCCCCAGCTGCCCCCAGTGATGTCGTATAAAGATGATCGTGTACTTTTTAAAGGCCTGATTATGTTGGAGACTAAAGTTGATATATTAATGTTTTATCTTGACTACTGGCTTTCGAAGCTTCGCTAACAACCCTATTTAAAAATCAGAAGACGAAAGGGTAATAAATTATGCAGGAAAATATAAAACTTACACAATTCAGTCATGGTGCGGGATGCGGCTGTAAAATTAGTCCCGATAGCCTTTCAAGCCTTTTGGAATCTAAACTAGTAGAACCACCTCAGGGTAACCTATTAGTAGGTAACCAACATCGAGACGATGCCGCCGTTTATGACCTTTTAGATGGTAGAGCTATTATAAGTACGACCGACTTTTTTACGCCTATTGTTGATGACCCGTTTAACTTTGGACGGATAGCGGCGACTAACGCTTTAAGTGATATATACGCAATGGGTGGAACTCCGGCGATGGCCATTGCAATTTTCGGATGGCCCATTGGTAAGCTCCCTCTTTCTGCTGGTCAACGTGTCATTGAGGGAGGACGAAAAACCTGTCACGATGCTGGAATTCATCTAGCAGGAGGTCACTCTATTGACTCTCCAGAACCAATTTTTGGGCTTGCTGCGACAGGAACAGTGCCCATAGCTAATCTGAAAAAGAATAATACTGCACGAGTTGGTGATACTCTTTTTCTGACCAAACCTCTGGGCGTGGGTATTCTAACTACAGCCGGAAAACGAGGAATATTGTTACCAGAGCACGCGAAGCTTGCCGAAATTAGTATGCTAAAACTAAACAAAGTAGGCATCAGTCTTGCTGCTCATCCAGGAGTGACCGCCATGACGGATGTAACCGGTTTTGGTCTTCTAGGCCACTTACTTGAGGTATGCAGAGGAAGTAATGTATCCGCCAAGGTAAGCCGCTCTTTAATACCAGTTTTAGATAAATGTATTTATGACTACTGCGATAATGGCGCGGTCCCAGGTGGTAGCGAGCGGAACTGGAAAAGTTGCAAAGACGACATCATTAATTCAAATTTATATGATGAAAAAATATTTTGCGATCCCCAAACTAGCGGCGGTCTCCTCGTAACTGTCCGACCTGAAAAACAGGCTATCGTCGAAAAAATTTTGAAAACACACGATTGCTTCTATAGTTCGATTGGATCAATTATTCCAAAGAAAATAGACCAACCCCAAATTCATATTAGTGCGTAGGTAAGTTCTCCTTTGATAAAAATAGCTACTGTGTTAACTGATATTCGGTCAGCATTGTTGTCAGGCGCCACAATGATAGACGTGAGGGCTCCCAGTGAATTCGAACATGGAACGATTCCGAAGAGCATAAATATTCCGCTGCTTGACGACAGCGAGCGCAGAAAGGTAGGAATATGCTTTCGTCATTCAGGACAGCAGTCAGCGATCAACTTAGGCCATCAGATAGTTAGCGGTGAGACTCGTGAGAAACGCATTATGGCATGGTGCACGCAGCTGGAGAGAGATCAGAATTCTATTTTATTTTGTGCCCGTGGGGGTATTCGCTCGCAAATTGCTCAAGATTGGATTCATGCCGCAGGATATCCTTGTTCCCGAGTCGCTGGAGGTTTTAAGGCGATAAGAAGTTGTTTACTTGACACCCTCCAACAGTTCATCAAAACCGGTTCTATAATCATTTTGAGCGGAATGACTGGTACCGGGAAAACGAGAATGCTTCATTCCTTGTTTAGAACGATAAATTTAGAGGGTGCTGCAAACCACAAGGGCTCCAGCTTCGGTCGTTCCCTCGAAGAACAACCGAGTCAAATAAATTTTGAGAGTTATATTTTGCTTCATCTACTTAATTTGGTAAATATAAATTCAAACTTACCCATTATTTTTGAGGATGAAAGTAGGACGATTGGATCTCGACAAATACCCCCAAATCTGTTCGAAAAAATGAAACAAAGTCCGATAGTTATTATTGACAAATCCTTTGATGATCGAGTCTCAAGTCTTTTACATGAATACATAATCGATCGCCATCGAAAGACATTGAAGAGATATCCAGATGACGGAGACCGCCGATTTAGCTCGTATTTAAAAGATAGCTTGCATCGAATACAAAAACGGTTAGGAGGTCAGAGAACAAAAAAAATTTCGAATCTTATTGATCATGCTCTCGCAACTCAGGGTAGTAATAACTATTTTGACCATAGAGCATGGCTCGCCCCCTTATTAAGAGACTACTACGATCCCATGTATAATTATCAACTGAGCCAGAAAAAAGATAAAATTGCGTTCCGCGGTAATTTTGATGATGTTCAAGAATGGTTAAGGTTTAAGGTAAACCGTAATTAGCTACCCAATCCGAACTTAACTTTTTGCTAAATGTTCCACTCCGCGAAGTTTTCCAACATCTGCAATCCATCCCCAGCACTCTTCTCTGGATGAAACTGCACCGCAAACAAATTGTCACACGCAAGTGCAGCTGAAAACGAAACTCCATAATTGCAGACCCCAGCATTTAAGGCACTATTTTCTACCTCCACGTAGTAGCTATGAACAAAATACATCCTGGAATTCTGATCTATTCCTCTCCACAATGCATGAGGCTTGGTTTGATACACCTCGTTCCAACCCATATGGGGCACCTTTAATCGAAGTCTGTCGGCGATTTCCCCATTAAAACGTTTCACATTTCCTGATAAGAACCCCAAACACTCTACACCACCACTCTCTTCACTATGTTTCATTAGTGCTTGCATCCCCACGCAAATTGCTAAAACTGGCTTATTTCGGACTGCCGCAGCCAAAGCACTATCCAACTCGAGTCGAATAATCTCTGCCATACAGTCGCCTATTGCACCTACTCCAGGAAAAACGATCCGATCAGCGGTGTTTATTATTTTGGCATCTGAAGTAATTAAAACCTTTGCTTTGGGCGAAACTCGCTGAAGCGCCTTCGACACAGAATGCAAATTCCCCATTCCATAATCAATTATGGCAATATTTTGAGTTTTTTTCCCCATCATCCACGCTATCTTTGGTCACAATAAGAAACTAGTCTAAAGTACGCCTTTAGTAGAGGGTAAAAGACTAGGAATTCGGTCATCAACAGTGGCTGCCATCCGGAGCGCTCTTCCAAAAGCTTTAAAAATTGTCTCTACCTGATGATGCGCGTTTGCACCACGAAGATTATCGATATGCAATGTAATCAAAGAATGATTCACCACTCCTTGAAAAAATTCCCTCACTAAATCAACGTCAAAATCACCAACACGACCACGAACAAAATTTGCATTCATAACTAATCCTGGACGACCGGATAAATCTAACACTACCCTCGATAGAGATTCATCAAGAGGCACATAAGCATGGCCATACCGAACAAGGCCAACTTTATCTGTAACTGCTTTTGCTAGAGCCATACCAAAAGTAATCCCAATATCCTCCACAGTATGGTGATCATCTATATGAGTGTCACCGCGAGCTTCGATGTCTAAATCTAGCAAACCATGGCGCGCAACTTGGTCAAGCATATGATTTAAAAAACTAACTGGAGTCGCAAAGTTCCCTCGTCCTTCGCCATCAAGATTTATTGTCACAGAAATCTGGGACTCCAGAGTTTCGCGCGTCACTTTCGCCGAACGATCAGACATAGCTTTCTCCAAAAGTTAGCCTCAAATTGGGTTATGAGCTCAAAAACGAAGTATACTGAAAAAAAGCTCGGATAAGAATAACGCTTGTATTAATCAATAACGTGATATTTCCAACTAATTCAGCGAGTTTAAGAAAAATAGTAGATTAATGCATAATCTTTGGAGTTGTAACAACACGCAAAACTCGGATAACCTTCACCCATTGTTGAGGACAAATTTTGTATCGACTTTTTAAGGTAGTGTTCTCAGTGGGTTTGCTAATAATTGCCCTGCTCACTCTCACAATTGTGTATTTTCTTCAAACATACGATACAAACGATTTGCGTCCCACTCTTCAACAACTTGCACTCAACTCTGGATTTGATCTAAAGATTGATGGCGAGATTGATGTTTTACTCTTTCCTAATATGGGGATCTCTATAGACTCAATTGAAATAAAATTTGTCAAAGGAAGTAGCATGCGTGCCGAAAAACTATCTCTCACAACAGACTGGAGCACGCTGTTTCACATCATAAGTTCAAGCATCAATCCTACATCGAATCAATGGATTCTCGGTCCTGAATCAATCGATCTTATAGATGATATACATCTTCTCAATGCCGAGGTGCACTTCAACTCCATTCCTTTGTCAAAGCTTATCTTGTCCGATATCCAACTAAGAGTAGACAATATTTCAGGGCAAGGCGATGCTTTTCCGGTAAAACTACAAGTTAACGTTCTCGAAAAACTCAATATGAGTATTACAACCTCGCTAGGTCTAGACCTTCGGTCGCAAACGATAAGAATTCCGAGCTTCGAGATTTCAAGCGAACTAGGAAATATTGGTGGGCAAACGCTGATTGACGGAGCATCCGGCGCGGTTACTGGCAACTTAAAATTTAGCGATATAAATTTATTTGGTTTGACAGAGCTTTTGAAGCTTCATTTTCCACAATTTTCAATACCAAGAATGAGAGGAGAGCAGTCTTTAAGAAATATCGGCGCAACAGCCGAATTTGATTTTATGGCCTCCGAAACGGCACATCTTGACGGAGTATTGAGCATCGACGGTCAACCTTTGGGCTTAAAGTTGGTTGGCGACACCTCAAAACAAAACCTTCAAGTATTATTATCAGCGAAATCGTTTAACCTCGGTAACTACCTCCCGAGAGCTAGGGAAACAAAACAAAAAACTTCAGACGTTCAATATTCAATATTACTCTCTCCTCTTGCTCCTTTGATTATGTGGCCGGGCGAAACACAAATAGAGATTGATCTAGAGCAACTGAAGATGGATGGATTTGAAATTTCCAATGTGTTTGCAAATTTTTCAAGCTTTCGGTCAATCATTCAACTGAATACGTTGAATGCGGACCTATTCGGAGGTTACGTAGACTTAACAGGTCTCGTCAATTTACAAAGAAATATTCCGCGGTCTGAATTAAAGATAAACCTTCATAAAATAAATCTCTCATCCATGCTGCCTTCCATTATAGACAACTCAGACATAAATGGTTCTTTGAATATGGAGTTTAACATAGCATTCAATGGTATCGATTTAGAAAATCTTCTTAACTCTGCGGTTGGTAGTGGAGCGATTTCTGTGATGCAGCCCCTTTACTCTAAAATCAACTTGGAGCAGACATTGTGCTCAGCTGCTACTTTACTTACAAGAGCTCGGTCCTCTAAAAATTGGCCGACTGGAACCTCACTGCAGGATCTCAGTGCTGAGTTAGAGGTAAAATCAGGTAATCTTATGGTCAGAGACCTTATTTCTGGGACAGAAAATATAGATTTGAATTTGCATGGTGCGGTTGATATGCGGTCTAAAGACTATCAATTCCTATTAAAAGCTCGACTCAATGATGAATCTAATGCACAAGATAGTTGTTTCAACAAACTCAGCATGCGGGGTCAGGATATTCCTTTCACCTGCAAGGGTAACGTGTTATCGACGAGTCCACCAATGTGTCTTCCAAGCATAGGTGCATTAGGAGGCCTGATAAAAAATAAAGAGCTATCGGATCTCTTGAAGACGCTCTCCGATTTATAACTTATATGACAACACAAGAGTTCCAGAATGCTGTCTTAAGATGGTTCTATGTATCAGGCCGAGATAACTTACCTTGGCAGAAAAACATCTCAGCGTACTCGGTTTGGATTTCAGAGATTATGCTTCAGCAGACTCGTGTGAGTACTGTTATCCCTTATTTTGAGAGCTTTGTGAGGCGTTTCCCAGACGTAAGCGAGCTCTCTAACGCCTCCATTGATGAGGTTTTACATTATTGGACTGGACTCGGATACTATGCTCGAGCTAGGAACTTACATCGAACTGCTCTCATAGTTGCTAATCAGCTCGGTGGTTGTTTCCCATCGGAAATTGAAACCCTCACCAAATTGCCGGGCATTGGACGATCTACTGCCGGAGCGATACGCTCTATTGCCTTCAAAAAACCGGGAGCAATATTAGATGGTAACGTCAAGCGTGTGCTAGCTCGCTTCGCAGCAATAGAGGGCTGGCCAGGCCACACTCGTCCCTTAAAAAATCTCTGGTCTATCTCAGAGGAACTCACTCCGACACAAAATACGGACTCCTTTAGTCAAGCGATGATGGATCTTGGCGCCACTGTTTGCATCTCTCAACCGAAATGTCATCTATGTCCTTTAACGAGGGGCTGCAAAGCATTTTCAAGTGGTACACAGCAAAAGTATCCTGGGAAAAAACCTAAAAAACGTCTCCCAGTAAAAAAAACATATTTTCTGATGATTCATAATGAAAAACTCGGATACCTACTTCGGAAAAATAAATCACACGGCATCTGGGGAGGTCTATGGGTATTTCCTCAAATCAGTAAAATGGAGGAGCTTGATTTGATATTACGAGACTTGGGTCTTAAGTTCATCAAGAGCCGCACTCTTGCACTTAGTCGCCACACATTCAGTCATTATCACCTCGACTATCTGCCGGTTTTAATTAACGCGACGGGACTTAAAGAAAAAACTATCCTAAAAGAGTGTAAAGAGCGCTGGTATAATCCAAAAAGTCCTGTTTTATTGGGAATGCCCGCGCCGGTGGTTTCTTTGTTAGAGCAACTGAACAACTAGTATGCGATGATGTACTCAATATTTAGGACATTGAGATGTTACTGAGAGAGAAATAAATTATGGCAAGAAAAGTCTTTTGCAGAAAATATAAACAAGAACTTGCGGGGCTATTAAAACCGCCATTTCCAGGGCCCCAAGGACAATTAATATTTGAAGAGGTCTCACAAAAAGCTTGGGACGATTGGATTGCGCACCAGACAACTCTAATTAATGAAAAAAGGCTCAACATGATAGACCATAGCGCTCGCAACTATCTAGCTGAGCAACGGCTGAAATTTCTCTCTGGTGAAAATTACGACAGCGTTGAAGGTTATGTTCCTGAGAGTCAATAATCCTTGACGAAAATCAGGTCAGAAGTTTTAATACACGACGCTTTTGTGGCAAGCCAAATATAAACATCAGAACCTGTTCTCGCTGCAAAAATAAAAATTTGGTAAATGAGCAATAATACAACGCCCAGGTAGCTCAGTCGGTAGAGCAGTGGACTGAAAATCCTCGTGTCGGTGGTTCGATTCCGCCCCTGGGCACCATCAATAAGAAAGTAGTATGTAAGCCATTGTTTTTGGTTTAGTTAATATCGATTTTTCTATAAAAGTGCCGAATTCCTGTAAGGATTCCTGTAAGAAATATTACCCATATAGGCGGCCATACCTCTTTTCAGGCATGTATAGGTGTGGTTGGACGTTTCAGGCTAGTGAGGCTGTAAAGGAGATATTAATCACAATCTTGAAAGTGAGATTCCCAGCATTTGGTAGCTAGTGCTTGTCCATTGGCTATTTATTCTTCGGTAATTATGTTTTTTTATTATATCAAGATTACTCGTGGCGCTCTCATAACCTTGGGCTGTTTTCACTGAAAATCAGTCGTAAGCTTTTATATAATTCCCAACTTTTTAAAAGCGCTTTGGCGTCCTTTAAAGCACTTGAATCATTTACTATATGGAAATCGGCTACTAATGCAATTTTTAGGGATTGTTTGGTCTCATGTTTTGAAGGTACCTTTAGTCCAATTTCATTCATAACTGAAATCAAATTATTTCTAATAGAAAAGATCATAGAAATAGAACCAGAAAAACATAAAATTATGTTTCACGCAAGATGATCTCTACTGGTTAGTATTGGTTATAGGTTGGTGGATATTATAAATTGTGTCAAATACCTTCATTTTCTTATTAATGAAAGAGTACAGGGTAGGCTTGGGAGATTACTACAAGCAACTTACAATCTCCCCATATCATAGAATCTATGCTAAGAGCTTTTTATACTCATACCTATACAACCAGCGTCAGTAATATCAAAAATCATATTGAACAGACAAGAGCATCCGCTCTTTTTTCCCGAAATTATAAGACATGTTAGTATTGTTTTCTTGATATGGATTAGCGTAATCGTTCTTTTTAGGTAACAAAGATACTCTTATTGGTGACTCTGTTTCATTCAATCTCCATCCCTTACCGGATGAATATTCCTGAAGTTTCAGAGACATTTCTTCTTCCTCCAAGCCAAAGATACGGTCATATGCTAACTTAATCAACGCAGCTCCAACAAGGACTGCTACAACTTTTTGACCTGCTTCTTTAGATTTTTCATCTTCGTGTCTGGTGCAATCAAGGTTTAATGTAATCCAGGAGCAATCAATACTGTTGTTATCATGATTTGAATACCCTGATATTGGAGCTAGTAATAGTGCGAGTGATAAAGATAAAGAGGTTAAATATTTATTACGAGTATTCATCATGCTGTTTCTCCTTCAAGACCGTTAATTTGATAGAGAAACTATATGAAAAAAAGATACTGATTTTTTAGATAAACAGAATAAGTATAGTATGGTTATACTGAAGGGTGTAAAATCTGTTAGATTTATGTGAAGGAAAGTGTAATCAGTCCCCCATAAGCCTTTTCCTGTAATAGGGTCAATGATTTTAAGTTTATCCATAGTGCCGTCAACAAAAGTATCCAACAGATAACCATATAACTCGTGCTTAGTTAACAACGTTCGATCCCTTGAGATCATCTACCTAATGAAAAAAAGGTCTATCAATCACCTCACTTAACATTATCGTTAATTCCTCGACCTCTGCGCAGGTCATTCTCAAAGACACCTTACCAATCATAAGGTGTGTTTGATAACAACAACTACACTTCCACAGTTGATTATTCGGAGAAACCGCAATAAGTTCTACCACGCTAGTATGTTTCATATTGTCTCCAATTACTTTAAGATCTTCAGTGAACATGACGTGTCTTATTGTTAGTAGTAATCATGATTTAACAGTACAATTTTTACTTGTAAGTTTTAGTAGCTGTGGGTTAAAAAGGAGTCAGATTTCTGAATATGCTATTAAGATCTGCTTAGAACAATACTCACTATTAGAGCAATAGTTGTTATGAAACAAAGCATAAAGATGACGCCTCCAATAATGAGATGAAGCGGATTTGCATTCCGAAAGTCATATTCACGGTTTTTGTTTGAATTGACGCCTAATGCAGCAAATACAATGGTCCTTACTACATCAAAAAACCTATGTTTTTTATGTTTTCTTTCACGATGATCAATCAAAGCAGTAAGACCTTCACTTTGGTTTTAATCCCTCTTGAATGCTTATTCATATGCCTGTAAGAGATTGAAGTCTTATTGTCAATACATCCCAAACTTACAAGAATAGCATCGCTGTGATTTGGTATGATGTCATCATGATGAGCTCAAAATTTTATCAGCGTTGCAATCAGAGTACTTTTGTTTATTTTTAATAAACTACATGTTAAGAGACATTCATAACGTTATTAATCAAACTGTATCATCTTGCAAATGTTTAGCCATAAAAAACAAAGGTCATCTGATAATTATATAGTAGTCGACAAAATATCACGTTAACATCTATGATTCTGGAGAGAGCGAGTTATGAACCTATCACCAAAATTAAAACGCATTCTCACCCCACTAATGGAGAGGCACTCGACTAGATTCGAACTCACCCAAAGAAACCAATAGACCTAAGCAAAGTTGGTCTCGAGGGAATTTCCACGAAAGACCTTAGATTCAAGTTCTCGTCGAGAACTTTCTCTGACGATTTGTCATCGATCGGACATGTCCATGATGTTGGGCATCTCTCTAATGTCATTGTCAAAAGAATCAGACATATCTCCTAGCGTTTCCAATATGGCATCCGGGGACTTCGCCTTCCACCAGCAAAACATTGCCATATCATTTTCACCATTGTTCCAATTCATCTGCAAACTGGCGTTTTCATTCTTCATTCCAGCGGCAATTTCGTGTTGTGACATTTCTCCGACTGCCGTGAAGTGTTTTTGCCTTAGTTCCTTCGATTTGAAGGTGTGGACAACCAGATAATCTTGCATGATTCAATCTCCCAGAAACAACGAATAGTAAACTAGCTAGTAAACCTAAATCTTATACCATGGGAAAAAGATACTGCTGAATAGTCACAAAAACAATAAATTATTAAGCGAAAAATAATAAGGGTCATTTATTTTATTACCAAGCTGATCCTTAAACACTCAAAGAATACAAATACGTACTTTCTTAAAAAATAAAATAAGGTCAGTAAGAAATACTTTTTTATAACCACGGATACTTGATGGACTCATAAATCAAAGTCTCCTAACCTTATCAATTTTTGTGTGGGAAGCTCGTTTGTCGCAGCATGTTGAGCGGAATTCGTTACTAATATAAATACAAAGTCGGAATTAGATAAGTGAAAATGGTCGCACAAATGAAAATAAACCATGAGAAGTAATAAATATACCGAGATCGTTTCCTCAATCGTAAGCAAATTTTTCCTAACCCAGGGTCTAGGGGACATGGCGAATAAAAGCTTACGTAATTAAAATATCCCGCAATTATTAACATTATAAAAGTTGAGACTGAAATATAAATCTTAAACTTTGACAACGATACTAAAAGTGGAAAAGTAGCCACCAAAGTTGCAACAGACGCCCCCGCGCCCAAAGCAACGAATAGCGCGGGCATCGCACAACATATCAAGGTCGAAGAGGCTGCAAAGAGTGACAAGAAACTCAAGGATATGTCGAACTTAGGCATAATAATTATCGGATTTCCAATACAGCTAGCTTAGTAGCTGTCTGTCCATTTTCCAAAATTTTCCTACTAATATATTCAAAGTCTATGCGTGTAGCTTGCGAAAAAGCAATTAAGACTTTCCCTCTGCCTAGGTCAACATCAACTTTTCGTACCTCAGCATTTCTCTTAAATGTTTTTTCGATACCTCTGGCGCAGAAATCGCAGACCATCCCATTGACGCTGACAACTGCGACTTTCACATCAGAGAGCCCGTTGATAAATTTATTGAATCTTGTTGCGTCTAAGTCAAATTTATCTCCATCAATCGATTCTTCATGTGTATGGTTAAAGTGATCATGTTCCGCCTCCATTTCAGCAGAAAGCAACTTAATTGAGGCTATCACTAAAAGCCAGAAAAGAAGCATTTCCCGCATATTCACCCTCTTAAAACCGATACATCAGGTGTATATCCCACTGATTATCCTTGCTATATCCAGACTCGAACAACAAATCACCTTTGAAAAATTTTATCACAGGGTAAACTGACCACGTTTCATTGCGAGAATTTCTTCTTGCTTTGAGCATTACCCATGTATGTAAGTCACCATACTCACCGAGGTAGGGAGCAAGACCGATTTGATAATATTGATCGGTATAACTGAGATTATTCGTCTCTTGTTCTTTATAGTTAAAATCCATGTACCACCTTCTTGTCTCCCAATCTCCGCGTAACCCAAAGAAACTATCGTCAAAGTTGTCAAACCTGATCCCCGATTGGAAATAAATATTAAGCTGAGAATTAGTGGTATTTGTGCGATTCAACAGGTACGTAAACCTTAGATAAGAATAGTTTATTTTGTGAATTTTGTCTTTTAGACTTTCGACTCCAACAGAATATCTGTAAGAGGGGGAATAGTGGTAATAGATAGATTCCTTCAATTGATTAGAAAATGCCATGAGAGTTGATCCACTTGGATAAGATATAGGTCTCGCATCCAGATTTACAGATTGAATAAAAAAAATGAAGGCTAATATTCGTATACCCATGGGGGTATATTATCGTAAATTTTTGTTCGAAACTACAACAATACGAGTTAAGACATTTTCAAGTTACACTACTAAGATCTCACTAGGTAAGAAATTCTCGAAAAAATACATCCATCAATTCGATACTCTAAGTAACTCACCACCAAGTTGTCATTACTAATTGAATTACACATTTAAAAAGCAGTCGAGTATCATAAAAGTCGTTCTCTATTTCAACTAACTTGGACTCAGCGGAGTAATAAGAGCAAGGCACCTTCACCATATAAATGTGTAAACGATTCCCGAACTTACTTTCTGCTCGTTATCTCAAAAGTGTTTGCTTTTATATTTATTCTTTGACTATGTTTGACCCGGATGAAGTATGATAATAAGCATAAGAACTACTCTAAAAAACTTTTTCTACTCTTATTCAATAAAAAGTATTCTCTTACCATCGTTGATACGTAAAAGATTTAGGTTCTAGAGAACTAGAAACATTTTAAATACACATTTGGTAGACGTCCCATCTGAACTGGAGGATTTCGTGACACAAATAATTGTAATTTCCGGCAGTCATAGGCCCGACTCACAGAGCCTAAAAGTTTCAAAGGTATTCAAGTCGTCCTTAATGGAGCGTGGCTCCGTGAATAATGCCTCTATCCTTGACTTAGCAGATCAGACGCTTCCGCTTTGGGGTATGGATGAAACTCAGGGCCAAATATCGAAAGTTGATATTGCAGAGTTGAAAAAAAACATTGCAGCCGCTTCCGGATTTGTGATTGTATGCCCCGAATGGCATGGGATGGTTCCAGCCGCTTTAAAAAACTTTTTTCTGCACTTTAGTGGGGGTGAATTGGCCCACAAGCCGGCTCTGCTGACGGCCGTTTCATCCGGTATTGGTGGAGCCTATCCAATTAGTGAGCTGCGGGCCAGTAGCTATAAAAATAGTCGTATCTGTTACTTACCAGAGCATTTGATAGTACGAAATGTTGAGTCAGTTCTCAATGACAACAGCGCCATAGACAACGATGATTTAAATTCATTAATGGAAAGATTGGAATTCTGCGTTGATTTACTTATTGAATACGTCAATGCATTCAAGCGGATTCGAGATTCAAAAGTTGTTTCAACCAAACGTTTTAAGAATGGGATGTGATCATAGGGGGAAGCATCTATCGGTGAGTCTCTAGGTATCCATTAAAGCAAGGAATGATTATGGATTGGTTTCTTCTTATTCTTGTAGTATTTCTCATAATTGCAAGGCTTCTAGGCACTTATAAAAAGGATGACACTGAGAGCTATCTTATCAACAAATCGTGGGTGCACTGTCATGAAACACCACCAAAACACGCTTTAAATATTAAAGTTCTAAAAGTGATTGGTGGAAACTCTGTGTTAGCCGAGATCCCTAGGGAGTTTTTAGCAGAAAAAATAGAATCAACTAAAAAGGCTTGTTTTGAATTAAGGTTGAATCATATCGAAACGCCAGAATACACCCAAAGAGGTGGCAGAGCGGCAGTATTGGCTCTGGAGAGATTATTGATCGAGAGAGAGGTGAAGGCAGTGTTCCATCACTGCAAAGATCACTTCGAGAAATCGTTAGCGACTCTATATATTGTTGACCGAAATGTCTGTTTGGAATTGACCGCTAACGGATTAGCATGGGTAAACAAAAAGTATAATCAAGAGCCGCTATACTGGAGGGCATTGCAACAGGCGCAAATCAAAGGTCTCGGTATTTGGTCACTTACCAGGAATATCCCGCCGTGGAAATACAGGAAATTCAGGCGCCTGAACGAGCCACGTCTGCACTAATTTCATTTTCTGTTAACGAGTAGCATCGCCGCAACGCCGAGAATGAGTAACCCTAAAACTAGAAGCGACCCCGAATTATTATGGGCAACGTCCCACCAAAGAACGTCTTGATAATCGAAGTTTTTCATGAAGCGAGAACCTCCTATGATCTCACGCAGTGCTCCTCTATTTACTTTTTACTACCGTACAATGACGCATATCAGTCAGACTCGCATTCTGTTTTTTTCATCTATCAGCTGATATAAAAGTACCCCACTACTAATAGAAAGGTGTAGATTGCGCCTTTCACGGCAAAAAAAAGCAATAACCCCTTTCCACCACTTCTGATCACATTCAAATACTTTTTATTCTTTATCGCTTTCATGAAAGCCTATCGTTGAAAACTCCCTATTAATACGCTCGGTAGACCTTTAGAGATTTCTGCGTGGTTCTAACGCGCAATTGAAGCAAATTAGATCTTACAACATACCTCCGGTTAGACAAACTGGGTAGGTTCGCTGATTAAAGGCTAGCAAATAATACGGTCAGCTAAACGAAGCGTAATCTATGATATGAGAGAGATAATAAAAACCCAAATTGAAGGACATCGACTTATGGCGTTCGTCATATTTCTACTATGCGTAGTACTCAGAACTACAATATTGTCTCCTCAAAATAGTGTAGGCTTTGTATCCGATATTACTAATTTTTTAGCGCTACTGTGCTGCTTTATTAGCTTCTTTTTGAGTTTATTTTTAATTAGAGTTCCCTTTCAAGTAGCCTCAAATATTTTGCCAATGCCACTGAATGAGTACAAAAATAGTCCCGCCAAATGGCTTGTGTCAGGATTGTTGGTCACCCTCGCAATTCTGTACTGCTTTACATGCTTGTTATTTTTTGCTGACACTTTCTCAACCGCAATCACGTCTCTTACTTTGATTATGAATCGATAATAACACCAAGCGGGTCAGGTAGAATTCTCTTAAATCCTCAATAGAATTGATTTGATCGACGAGACTTCTAACCATTTTTTTCACATGATTGATCTCCCTTTAGCTCAGTTATTTGTGAAGACATAAGATGTTGACTCGATTGGGCGGCAAAAAATTGATAAGTACCCTGCTCTAACATCCAACCACAATCATTATCATTGTCAAATATTTCAAGTTCACGATATGGAATGGTCACTGTGACATCGGCTGATTGTTTAGGGCTGAGAATATCTGTCTTTCTGAAACCTTTCAATTCTCTGAACTTAACGTCATCTTTATCAGAATTAACACTGTAAACTTGTATCACATCAGCGCCAGAGAATTCCCCCGTATTTGTAATCGTCATTGAAACCTGAACATTATGAGGCCGCTGCTTAACATTCATATTACTTAATTCGAACTCTGTGTAATGCAAACCAAATCCGAAAGGGTATGCGACCGATTTCTGTGATTGGAGAATATCCCTGTACCCAACCGCATCCTGTTCTAGATATTCAATTTTTGTAGGTTTTGCCATGTCACTACCAGCAAAANTTGGAATAAGTTTTTCTGCGGTAACTATGCCAGGAAATCCGTGTGCTGACTGAAGTTCAGAATANTCTTTTGGCCATGATGCTGTCAGATGTCCACTTGGATTCTGTTTCCCAGTCAAAATATCGAAAACAGCGTTNCCCATTTCTTGCCCTCCTAACCAAGAAACCAGAATCGCGTCTACAAAATCTGTCCAGCTCTCTGTCTCTATTGGAGCGGGCACATTTAGAATTACAATCACTGGTTTATTCTCGTTTCGATAAATTTCTGAAACTGATCGAACTAAGGACAGTTCAGTTTGGCTTACCTCAAAATGGTCTTCTTCAGACAAATCTTTTCCCTCGCCGGGGAGCCTTCTTAGCGTGATAATCGCGGCATCGCTTTGTCTCTCGATCAAGCCAATTTCTTTCTCGCTAATATTTCTTTCATCGATCAATTCAGGATCTTGACCGAAACCACCGCCATAATCGCATACCGAATGAGGATTAGAGTTGGGAAGATAATTTCTCATAATTTCCTCAAGCAGTTTCGATTGTCCATAGCCAAAGTTTGAGGCGCCTTCAATTATGTTTACCCTATAAGTCGAACAGACTCTTCCACTGCCCAAACCACTAATCAACGAGTGATAACTACCATTCCCAAAAAAGGCTATTTCCTTGATATTGCCTTTTAGCGGAAGTTTTTTTCCCTTATTTTGCAGCAAAACCATGCCATTTGCGGCAGCGACACGAGCCAGCGAACGATTATTTTTTAGAAGGTTTTCTTTATTTGATAACTTATAACTACCACGGGTCGGCAGTGGGTTTAATGCCGCCCTCAACACTTCCTTTACAGATCGATCAAGTTGTTCCATTCGGAGTTTTCCAGATTGAAGCGATTTTTTTATGGAAGCGCGGTCATTCGAGCTACCAGGCATTATGAGATTCACTCCAGCTGAAATTTGCTGAGCCGGATCGGTGCCGCTCTTCCAATCAGTCATCACGAGCCCGTCAAAGCCCCACTCTTTCTTAAGTATCTGAGTGATCAGCTTACTATCTTGTGAAGTGTGTACTCCATTTAGCAGGTTATAAGCCGTCATCACTGCCCTCGGCTGACTATCTTGAACTGCAATCTTAAATCCCCTCAAATACAGCTCCCGTAATGTTTTTTCGTCAACAATAATATCCAGAGCAGCTCGATTCGTCTCAGAATTATTCGCGACAAAATGTTTGAGTGTGGCTCCAACTCCAACTGACTGGATACCTCGAACCATAGATGAGCCTATGCGCCCAGTTAAAATCGGATCCTCGGAGTAATATTCAAAATTTCTTCCTCCTAACGGATTTCGCTGCAAATTTATCCCCGGGCCCAAAATAATGTCTGCATAAATGTGCCGTGCCTCCTTACCGATACCCTCGCCTACTCTAAAAACCAAATTTTCATCCCACGAAGAGGCAAGAACTGTTGCCGTGGGAAAAGCAGTTGGGCGAATAGAGTAATTGAAATCTTTTTTTGACCAATCAATTCTAATTCCCTGAGGTCCATCCAAAAGTGCCATGTGTGGAACCCCAAATCTCTCGATTGAGGTTGTGTAGCCGGTCACTCCTTGTGGACTATACTCATAGCCTACTCCCGTCACGAGCTCGATCTTTTCTTGAACACTTAAATTGGAGAGTATTTCCTCTAGGTCATATGACATCAAATCGCTGGATGTTTTTGCATTATTGTTACAGAAGACACAAAGCAGGGTTACAATTGTTGACAGCCTAAGAGTTTTCATAGTCATAATCGTTATAACCTTTAACATTTAAATTAGGCGGGGATATTTTAATGATCTTTATACTAGCTATCTCATTGTGATGGAAATCTGTATGAGCGTATATTGAATCTTTCAAAACACATTTAAGGACATACGTATTCGCCGAGGGAACTAAAAATTTCCAATCGAGTGACTGTTACTGATTGAGATATCAACGGCAAGCAAAAAGGCTCTTTGTAAGATGTTTATTATGGCGATCCTTATGAAATTTGCTAGTAGACTACCAAAAAGTTAATTTTAGTAACGTAAAAAGTTCGACGAATATTTCTTTACCGGTGTGCGAAAGTTATTCCTAAGTACAATTCAACAAAAGGATTTACCACTTTTGCTACTATTATCAATTTCTACCGATGTAAAACCAGCAAAAAGGTTTTATGTGAAAGCTCAAATATGAACTTCCAAATAATAAGAAAAGAAACACTCCACTCACAAAATGTTAGTAAAAAAGACGTTGTAGTTTATGCATCGAAAAAACAAAAAACTGTGTCAAAGAAAACACTGGTGATACTGTTACATGATGGTGAAAATTTTGTTTCCAGTGCCCCTTCTCTTTCACTAGATATTAACCAAGGTCAATTGGAGCAGGGTGAAATTGCCTTCTCTAACGTTTTGATAGTGGCCTTAAGCAGTGCTAAAGCGCTCAGAAAAGGCTTTTGTTCCAGTAGTCGTCGCTACAGCGAATATTTTCCAAAGAAGTCTATTAAGTTTATCAAGAACCCCGTAACCAAATTCGTATACTCAAGCTTTATTGACGCGAGAGATTTTCAATACTCGCGATTCGTTGTTGAGGAGTTTAAGCCTTGGTTTGAGGCGCAATTTCACATCACACTGTCAAGAAGGAATTTTGGGACGATTGGAATTAGCATGGGGGCTCTTGCAGCCTTGGATCTATCCTTACAAAATCCAAGCCTGTTCGGATTTACTGGCTGTTTGTCGACACATTGGACCGGTATATTGCTGCATCAATATCTTACATTGTCCCTAGGAAAGAAAATTTCCCGAGATGATCCCTACATTGCAGACGCCCTAATTAATTATGTTGGGAGCACTCTGAGTAATGAGCACAGGCCGATTATTTATTTTGACCGGGGTACTGAGGGACTTGATGCTTTATATGGACGTTATCAAGCCAAAATCGATAAGATTTTAGAAAAAACAAACTCACTAAACTACGTCAGCCAGGTATTCCAGGGAGATAGCCATCATCAACCTGATTGGACTCATCGGTATGAAGCCGTTCTTGAGTTTTTTAAAGTTTCTTGTTCAAACAGATAAGTTTTCAAAAAACAAACAGAGTGGTTATGTAAATTTGATGATATGTATCAAACGCACTCAATACCCGCATATTTTTCGGCGCAATCACACTGAGTTTGTAACAAGTCACAATGTGGAATCTTCAAATAATGGTGTTTTAACTTATTTAGCAAGGATTGGTCCTTTGTGTTCGACAATTGGCTCCTTTGACATCGAATAGAAGTGTAGCTCATCATTTTTCTCCGAAAAACTTGGTTTGTGTCCGAAATACATAATCAGCGACTTCCTCTTCGATTAATGAGGTCTTCTTTACACTATCGGATTTGCAGAGCTACGGCCTGATAATCGTCAATTTTATAGTAAGTTTTTGCTTTCCCCTCAGTGCTAAACTCTAACACTGCTCCGAACTTCATTAAGTGCCCTTCATGAGTAGCTTTTAACGGTCTTCCACAAACCATTTTGAAATCGCCTCTCCTTTCGAGATATGACGCTGCCTCAAAACATTTTTGATGAAGTTCAAGATCCTTTGCGATGGCAGCATGCGTTATCCAGTACCATTTTTTAATAGCCGCCTCTGACATACGAATGAGGAATCTGTTGGTTATGTAATCACTTCTATTGCTTTGACATAACGCACGTGAAGTATACCCGCGCGTTCACACAATTAAGGAAAGAATTCAATGTCGTATCAAACGTGACTTTTTTCGTCTTTCCATAGAAAAATACTTACCAAACACTGACGGTTAAAATTGCCTATGAGTGCTCATCTGCGTCATTTTTTCCTTATTGAGAAATTCATCTAGAGCGTAACTTATCAGGATATTTTAGACGCTGTATTTTGCAACTGCGCACTGTGAAGGAGAAAGCGTTTCCTGATAGCAGAATACAAGATCCATTTTTCTTAAAATTCAAGTAGAATAAAGGTATTGTTGATCAGATCAGTTTTCTGACCCACAGAGGTTATACATGGCGCTAAAACTCATCTATTTTAAAATGAGGTCTCTTGCAGAAGCTCCTCAAATGCTTATGCACTATGCTGGAATCAGGTATAACTATGAGATGTCTTGGGACTTCTTCAAAAAAGACTGGGAAAATGTGAAACCAACTTTACCATTCAAGCAACTGCCCTTACTAGTTGTTGATGATGCTCATCAGATCCCCCAAAGCATTGCGATTTTGGGGTATCTCCAGCAACTCGCCGGCCTTAATCACCCCAACCCTTTAACCGCCGCAAAAATGCACTCCATTCTGTTGGGCGCACATGATTTATTTTTACCTCTTAATCCGATCTTAAATTTTGCAGTCGGAGAGGACTTCTCGACAAAAAAAGCTTCTTTGTTACCCGCGTTAACAAAGAAAATTGAAAATCTAGAACATGCACTTGACTCGACAAACAGCCCTTTCTTTGTTGATAGCGAGCCCAGAGCATGTGATTTTCTTGCTTATCATCACCTCGATCTCGCACGAACACTCTATCAGAATATTTTTTTAAAGTTTCCACGAATAACAGCGCTACTAAAGGCAATCGAATCTATTGATCCTGTGAGAAACTACCTCGAAACACGACCAAAATTAATCGATATAGGAGTGTCACCCAAACTGATAATTAATGGGACTGCACACCCCACAGGAACAAAGAATACTGAAAACCTTATCTAAAGATTGTCAAACCACTGCTGGAGACACCGTGTGCAGCAAATCCTAATTATTTCCGGACTTATTCTAATATTAGTTGGTTTTCTCTATCCATATTTGAAGAAACTACCGTTGGGTCAACTGCCAGGCGACATATTTATCCAGTCAGGAAATTCCTCATTTGCATTCCCTGTAGTGACATGCTTAGTAATAAGTATTGTTCTGTCTCTTGTCTTTAATTTTTTTAAATAAATACTGTTAGAAATAATTGGTAAAACAACCGCGACCAAGCCTTTTGTTATGAATCAAAAGAATAAAACTATCACTTCAGAGCATAAACTCAGCGGCTCTAGCCCTTAAATAGTATTTTATGGGCTCCTGTCACGATTTGTACTCAACTCTTAGAATATCACTGTTTTGGAAACTTGAAGTTACCCAAGCTATCTATTCAACGTCCTCGTCTTCTTTCCCTTCCTGCAATCTTGCCCTCCTTTTATCATTTGAGTGGATAACTGCGAAAACACATCCGAATGCACAGAGGCTAACAATCCACAAGTAACCCAAGTAAAACCCAATTATTCCCACAATTACAAAAGCTAAAATAATTTTCATATTACCATCTCATCTAAAAATAATAGGTCAGTGAGTGAAATTCTTGCACTAAACTCCTGAAACATTCTTTGCACTTCATTAGCGGTGTTTCTACGCAGCGTATCAACAATGATTATATGTTGTGTAACCAAAAACGCCGAATCTTACTCGTTACCAACCCCAATAATAGCGTAATAGCCCAAAGTAACGGCACCATCGTTCTAAACGGAAATGTCCACATTCGCTTCATTAAAATTATTGTCTACCAACTCGCTGTCGGTAAATTCCTCAATAAATAAAAGCTAATCCAAGAGTGTGTTATCGACTTATTTTTAAAATATCTCAAACTTTATAACTTTACCAAATAGTTAATATCGCTTTTCTTATTTTCTAAAGTAAAAGTAATAAACATTTTTCAAAGGCATATAATAAACCTCCAGCCTGGACATCACCTCCAAATAAACAAATAGCGACTAAATAAATCAAAGTATGCAGGCATCATTGGGTTGGCTATCGAAAAAGTTCTATTATATGGATGAACGGGGGTAATGTTCCGCCTAAGATGTACAATCCCAAGCATAATACCGTACTTTTTGAAAATAGTTGGAAACAAAACAAGCTAATGGTGAATCCCAGTCAGAGTTTTAAGAAGTTTTTTCGAAAGGTTCTGCTTTACTCCCTTTTCACTTTAATCCACTGGCCAGCTATAGGAGAAATAGTAGTTGACGGTGTTCTCAATGAGCAACAATGGAATGACGCTAAAAAGTTTGATCAGTTTATAACGATTTCTCCACTGACCCTCGACGCCGCGAAATATGAAACCGTCGCCCTCGTTGTTACAAACAAAAAAGGCATCTATATTGGTTTTAAAAACTACCAACCGAAACTATCAGACCGAACAAAAAGAATATTTGCACGTGATATGAAGTCGATTTATGACTCCACGGACTCAAATCAGGTGTACATTGGCTTTGATGAGGGCTCCAATGTCGGACACAGCTTTATAGTAAGCTCTGCCAATGGGCAAAGGGACGGGATATTAAGTCCCGGCAACTTCTCCTCCTCGTGGGATGGTATTTGGACATCAGCAACCAGTGCTGACGATCGATATTGGTTTACCGAGATACATATTCCTTGGTCAGTAGCTCCACTATCTCAAAAAAATGGAAAGAGAAATATCACATTTATGTTCGCAAGATTAGTCCACAGCAAGAGTTTGCGGTTCGCATTTCCTAACACACATTATAGTAAACCTTCGTTTATCGAGGACTGGGTACCAATAGAGGTCACACCAGAACGAACTAAATCCTTTGATTTTTCGCCATATATAGCGTTAAAACATAAAATTTTTTCCAAAAACAATCCTGCCTCAGATAATGACACCTCTCTGGGTATTGATTTTAACTGGACCCCTATTTTAGGCACAGAAATAATCGGTGCATTAAAACCAGACTTTGGTCAAGTTGAGAGCGACGATTTAGTAATTAATTTTTCAGCAATAGAGACATTTGTAGATGAGAAGCGCTTATTCTTTACCAACAACCAAACTATATTCACCAACGTAATACCCACCAGAGGCTGGACGCGAGAGACGATTTTACACACTCGTCGACTTGGTGCCGGTCAAGACGATAATGGCTCCCCAATACAGATTAAATATGCCTTAAAGGCAATACATCAGTTAGATCAAATGGGATTAGGTGTTTTAGCGGTGCAAGAAGAAAGTGATGGCGCACTTTTCAGCAATCGATTTTTCTCAACGAAAATTAAGAACACTTTCGGGCGACTTTCGTTCGGTCACCAACTCACATATGCAGACATACGCAACGAGTATCGCACTGCGCGAGTTGAAAACTATGACTTCGAATTGAGACCTAATAAAACTAACCGACTTCGTGGCGCATTGATGCGTAGTGAATTAAGACGCCAAGGCCCAAAAATGAGCTCTCGGATTGCCGATTACGCGGGTTGGCTCGACTGGTTTTATGTCCCTGACAAGAACTGGGAACATGAAATTACCGCAGTACATTATGGAAAAGATTTCGATATGAATGATATGGGTTTTATGCTCCGGAATAATTACAACAGCATATTTGGTTCAACTAGTTATAAGAAAACGCGTTTTAAAGAGCAAACCAACCTCTCATCAACAGAAACTCGCTTTTCTTTTGCGTATGAGGAAAATTTAAATGGCCAAAAACTTCTTAAAAGATTCTATCTAAAAAAATCATGGGATTTTCTGTCCACAAGAAGAGTCTCCTCACAAATTTGGGCTAACTCAGCAAGTTGGAATGACTTGGAGACACGAGGCAACGGAGTCTTCAAACAGCCTGAAAAATTTGGGGGTAGCTTATCTTTTAGCGGATTAAAGGAAGGAGCAATATTTCATGATGGAAACTTATTTATATCTCATAACAATATACAGGGTTTTACAAAATCCATTTCGTATGATCCAAAAATTTACCTATCTGAGGACATGCAATTCACAATAGGGCTAAAATACGAGATATCTGACAGTGAACTGATCTGGAATTCAGGAAACCAAATATTGAGCACCTTCGATACGTCAAAATATATTACCAATATAAGGTTTGACTGGTATCCCACCGAGAAACAAGAGTTAAGGTTTAAATTACAATGGACCAGTGTTACTGGAGATGCCATCGAAAGTTTTGATATCAATTCAAGTGGTCATCTCTTTCTTTCCTCACACAGCCCAACAGACTTTAGTAGGAGTAACAGCGGTATCCAAATTAGATATAGATACAAAATTGCTCCGTTATCCGAAATTTTTGTCGTGTTCAGTAGAGGAGGCTATTACACAAGTTCATTTGCAAACGAAAGTCTGAGTAGACTATTGAACCAAGGGTTTGTTAACCGTGAACATGAAGGAATTCAGCTAAAAATGCGTTATAGATTCTAATAGCTAATAACACAATCAGTCGCTTCACATAGTGGGAGAAGTAGCAAGCAACACGGTCGCCAAATAACGAGGTTATGTATTGCAACTATCAGTTGGAACTGACATTAGCACCACTCCGCCAAGGCTTCTAAACTGATCATACCTTTTATGTCCGTTTTTAGAACCGCAATATTTCGCAATAGTCTACACCAAAATCATCACACATAAATTTTGCGTAAGCATCTGCCCCGCAAACCTCTCATTTTTTCCAAATAGAAATAATGCAATTGAACTAATTATGTGTCGTATGAGCAGCTTGTTGATTCCTTTTAAGGTTAGCTCTCCGATGACCTCAGTCGGCTCAGCATCGAAAAATCTAGCTAATTTACTGCCACATGTGAACATTATGAAAATTTTCCAACTTCCAGTATTTCTTCGTCCCGCAAGAAATTGTTCATATAAGTGTACCCAACAACTATTTTCGCCATACACATTTTAACGTCTACAGATCCTATCCAAAGATTCTTGTTTAAAATAGAGTTTCATTTGGACGAATTGATTTTACCTTGCTAAACCGAGAGATAACCCATGTGACCTGCCTCAAATGAGGGATATGTTTAGTTAGAAATAATTACATACCTGACTGAATCTGCTTGGGCTAAAGAGATCATAAAAAATAAAGAGGTCTTATCAATTCAACAAACTTAAAGTACAAAAAATTTTTTGGAAGGTTATCATACTTAACATGGAACTTATTATAATGACTAGATCCCCATGGCGTAGCGCATAACATTGCGATTAATCAATGGTTTTTTTGCCGCAGCTAACGCTACATTCCGAGTCCATTTCAACAACTTGTACTCATTACTGAAGCCGTAATAAAAAGCATCCATTGCCCGCAACATCAATTCGTTAGTCCACCTTCGCTGTCTTTGATACTCCACCAGAAACCTGTAAGAAGACCAATCAGTGCCATGCTCTAAAGCCTTGCTTATGGATTGGCTCAGACACTGAGTATCTTGGAATCCCAAATTCGCTCCTTGCCCTGCGAGAGGATTAATTGTGTGGACGGCATCGCCGACTAATGCAAGTCCATCCTGAACATAATGCTTTGCGTGCTGCTTCGACAGATTATAAGATCCTTTTGAATTCACCCTGACCGATCCAAGTTCTCCCGGAAATCTTTCATGTATTTTTTTTTCGAGTTGAAGTGAATCAAGCTTCACTAAATTTTCTATTTCCGAACGCTCGTCGTACCAAACTAACGACGCATGATGACCGGGTAGCGGGAGAAATGCTTGCGGGCCGGAACTGGTGAATCGCTGCCAAGTTATCTCCTGTTGAGGGTAATCGGTGGTTACTGAGGTCACCAAGCATGATTGATGGTATGCATCCGACCGTATCGATATCCCAAAAGAATCTCGTACTTCCGAATCTGCCCCATCAGCACCAATGAGTAGTCGGCACTTTAAAACCCTTCGATCTTCAAGCGTCACCAGCATATCTGACCCCTCCCGATAAAAGGCAAGGCAAGTGACTGGACTAAAGATATCAATCTCTCTCATACTTGATAGACACTCTAAGAGTGCAAGCTGCACAACTCTGTTTTCGACGATATACCCCAAATAATTTTCACCAATATTTGCCGCCTCAAACGTTACGTCTCCAAATCCTCGCATCTCCCAAACGCGCATCTCTGAGTATGGGCAAAAACGCATACCGCCTATACCCTTCCAAGCACCAATTTTTTCTAGTATCTCAACCGACTGTGGGCTCAAAGCAGATACCCTCAGGTCAAAAGGTTGACTAGCACAATAGGCGGTAGGTAATTGTTTCTCCACAATAGCAATTTTTAATCCAAGCCCGCCAAGCTGACCAGCCATAGCAAGTCCTGTCATACCACCACCTATGATCACAACATCAAAATCTAATGTATGCATTTAGAACCGTTTATCTCATTTTATCGCAAACACACAATTCAAAATTAAGCTCAACATTCCAAGTATACGTTTGTAAGAACGTTTTCGTGAATACTATTACTCTAAAACCCCACAAAATTAACATCCATTCTATGATTATTTAAATCAATTTACTCAATCAAAATAATTCATGTTGGGAACGGATCAACCCGCTTATGAGACTAAATAATTCAAACTATTGTCTCTTTGCAAAAGGAAGATAACCGTTAAAAGGTATGACTAATTTTTCTACCCATATACTACGTTCAAGCCCTTTTAGTCTGCATACTCATACAACATGTAAACCCAATCTGCCATATAAGGTTGACATCGCGGTAGTTCCACTTATTATCATCGCCCTGAGAAAAATTCCTACAGTTAACTTTTTTTGAGAACTTTTTTGGACGAATTCGGATATGAAATTAGAATGCTTGGTAGTATCGTTGATAGTTAATATACAAAAGTTCTTTCGGTCTGTTGTGGGACTTTGTCTGCTTTTACATTTAAGCTTCTTATTTGCGCAAGCTCCGCAGGATCGCCTAATCCAGGAAATTCGTGTCACAGGCACTCATATTAAGGGTTTAACGCGAGATGAGATGATTCCTGTAACTATTCTCAAGCGAGATTACATTGACGGCCTCGCCGCAACCTCGGTGTCCGATATAGTCAATAATCTTACAGTAAGTTCGGGTGCGGAAAACAGATCTGATTCGCTTACGCAAGGGTTCTCGCAAGGTACAGAAAATATTAACCTCCGAGGTCTTGGACTTAGTTCGACACTAGTACTACTAAATGGGAGACGTCAGACATTTTCTGGCGCACTTGCAAACGATGGTAGTGTGTTCGTGGACACAAGTAGTATTCCAATAAATGCTCTTGAGCGCGTTGAGATTTTAAAGGAGGGAGCAGCATCCACTTATGGATCAGATGCGATCGCAGGAGTTGTAAACTTAATTCTTCGTTCCGACTTTGAGGGCTTAGAGATTACTGGTGGTCACCAGCGCGTGCACGATGGTGATCAAAGCGATAACAGCATAGGTATCCTCTGGGGTGACCAATTCGATGGAACTACAGTAACACTAGCAACTCACTATCTCCAAAGATCTGCGTTACGAGGCCCATCAAGGCCCTCATTGATCGACAACGCCGTGAGTGGGCTTGGTAGCAGCTTTATTGCCAGTTCTGCTACTTCAGTATCATCGGGACCATACGCTGGAGACTATGCTGCAGGAGAATACATACCTAATGCAAAGTGTGAGGAATATACCGAAGCCATATTAAATTCTTCCGTCTGCCGTTTCTTCTATGGTCCAAGATTCAATTTAGTTGCGGCAGAAACTCGCTTACAATTTTTTACCAACCTAACACACAACTTTTCAAATGGTTCTAAATTCTCCACAGATTTAGGTTACAGCAATAATAAGGTTACTGAAAACCCACAATCACCTAGCTATCCTGACTTAACATTTCCCTCGATCCCAGCAACGCATCCAAGCAACCCCCTAAAGATTCCATTGACTTGGATGGGAAGACCTTTTGCTTTTGGTTACCCATCTCCTAACGCACCACGAGCCAATGAAACCATCAGAACTTCTATGGGACTAGAGGGTTTTTGGGACAATAACTGGACGTGGGAAACTGCCTTGACTCACAGCCAAAATACATACACGGCAATTCAACCTGATACGATTTCATCGAGACTAAAAGACGCATTCACTGGCAATGGTGGTCCGAATGCCGATGAGTATTATGATCCCTTCATCCCAGCGAATAATAGTCAAGCGCTCTATGATTACCTTGGCTATGAGACGGAAGTAGAGCGAACTTCAAAGCTCACCGCATTCGATGGTATAGCAAGCGGTGACATATTTCCGTTAAATTCTGGCCTGAACATAGGCCTAGCAGCCGGCATCCATATCCGTAGAGAAACCTTTATTACAAGGGCTGATGATCTTTACCAGATAAAGTTTAACTCTGACGGTGATCCAATTCCTGTTGATCTTATATTCCTTGGCGGAGTATCCGAGATGGATCAATCACGCACTGACTACGCAGCTTTTATTGAAAGCCAAATACCACTCACAGAGAATTTTCAAATTTCTGCTGCACTACGCTATGAAAATCTCGATAGTGCCGCTTCAATAGATCCAAAGGTAGCCTTAAATTGGAAAATTAACCCTCAACTCTCTATACGAACCTCCGCAAGCACCGCATTCCGTCAACCGTCCTTGGCTCAAGTGCATGCGAGACAAGTACAACTCGAGCGAATACAAGACAAATATCCTAACGGAACTAATAAAGGCAGTCCTACCTTTGTAAGAATTCTTCAGTCTGGTTCAGAGAATGTTGTCGCAGAGGAATCAGATAACTTCAACTTTGGAGTTCACATTGAACCGAGTGAAGTTTTTGATCTACGGCTTGATTATTGGATGGTTGCATATAGTAACCTAATCACAGTTGAAAATGCTCAGAATAAAGTCAGTTCTAACCCTAATGACTCAGCTGTGATAAGAAGCACGAGTGGAAATCTGTCAGGGGTCATCGTTGATTACTTCAACGCGTCGCAAGTTGACGTTGAAGGATTGGATTTAGCCGTCTCGTGGAAACTAAAAGATAGTTTCTTCTTAAGTTTTAATAGTGCTCATATTCTAAAGTATGAAATCTCACTACCTTCCGGAAGTGTTATCGACGCGGCGGGCGAGTTAAATCGATCAAACTTTGCTCGTTCGCTCCCAGAGACTAAAACTAGCGCGAATATTCTCTGGAAGGGGAATAAACGACGTGCAGATGTCAACGTCTATCGAGTAAGCAGTTATAAAAACATAGATGAAAACATCGATGCATATACCAGTATTGACGCGCAATATTCTTTTTACTTATCTAATACCTTTGAAAAAGGTGAAATTTCAATCAGTTTTGGGGTCAAAAACTTATTCGACGAACGTCCACCACGCGTCAACGACGGGGGCAATTTCAGTTACGACTCAAAACAACACAGCCCTCTAGGAAGGATTTTTTTTGCTCAATTAGGATATGCTCTTTGAGCTTTAATAGGATGGCAAATATAACCACAATCAAAAATTTAACTTTCTAAAGAAAGCGTACCTAATATTACGCGACACTCCCCCGACTTTATAAATGAGGTAATCATGAGCTGACCTTGTTAATACGCGAGTAATCATGATTTTGAAACCAGTAGTAAGAGTAAGGGAAAAAATTTACAAAACACTATAAACGCAATTTCATATGGAGGCAGCATGGTTTTAAAAGCGACGTCCGTACTACTCACTACCATTATTTTCGTGGTAACCCCCTTATCTATTAATGCACTTGAACCTGGCGAAAGAGCCCCCGATTTTACGCTACAAAGTTCTGATGGCAACTCTTACACGCTTAGCGATTACATTGGTAACCACAGCGTGGTGCTAGCATGGTTCCCCCGAGCTTTTTCTCCGGGCTGCACGCTAGAGTGTAAATCATTCGCTGAATACGGACACGTGTTAGATAAAATGGGGATTGCGTACTTCATGGCAAGCACGGACAACATAAAACGAGTGGTAAAGTTTGCCAAAGCATTAGATGCCCAATTCCCTATTTTGAGTGACTCAAATAAGCAAGTTTCACGGCAATATGGCGTTCTTTTTCTTGGAATGGCAAGTAAAAGGGTGACTTTTTACATTGATAAAGACGGAAAAATCGCCCACGTAGACAATGATGTAAGGCCTGAAACGGCCGCACAAGATATTATAAGAAAAATTAAGGAGTTAGGTATCTAATTATCAAAAACAAATTGAAGACACTCTGAGATAGTTACACTCTGGTTGGTGATTAATTTGAATCACCTGTAACGGAACCAAGCATGGTACCCATCCACTTTGTTTCATCCTGACTCTCCAAACCGATCTTAAGCATGATAGTCAGAGGAATAGACAGTAGCATTCCAACTGGTCCAAGTACCCACCCCCATAACACCAAGGAAACAAAAACTACCAGTGGCGATAGATTCAGTCCACGACCCATCCATCTCGGCTCTACAAGATTTCCCATGAACATGTTGACCGAAATAAATCCAACAAGAGACATTGCAGCTGGGATCCAACCAAGTTGAACTATCGCCAAAAGCACTGGAGGTACAGATGCGATAACGGATCCCACAGCGGGAATAAAGTTTAGCAAAAAAGTTAGTAACCCCCATAAAATAGCGTAATCAACTCCAAGGAAAGATAACCATAAAAAAATCAATAGGCCGGTAATAAAGCTAATAACAGTTTTTATTGCCATATAGCTATTGACACTTTTTGTGAAAGTTTTCAGCCAGGCGCTGGAGCTTTGCGGACCACGCGCCAAGCTCAATTTTTCGGCAAAACCCATATTTTCGGCAAGAATAAAAACTACAGTCAACAAGATCATCAACCCATTTGTCATCACGTTCCCGAAAGAAGCAAGCGTATTAGCCACCAACACCATCAGTGCACCCAAATCAAAGCTACTCTGCCATTGCTCTGAACTAATCACAATACCAAACCCAGCTAACCAAGCCTGAATGTCTGAACTCATTAATGCCAGTTTCAACGAATATTCAGGCAAATCCTTTTGGAAGTTTACCATTGCCGATCCAATCACTGCTCCGAACAATAAACCAGCCGAAAGCATTAAGCCGACAACTAAAATGATAGAAACTCCATGAGGAGTTCCTCGTATGCGAAGTGCCGTCACAAGGGGGGAAACTACCATAGCGATAAAAATCGAGAGAATGAATGGCACGATTAATTCATCAGCCAACTTCATACCGCCCACAATGACTGTGCATGCGGCAAAGGTGACAAGTAATCGGTATAAAGGTGACGCGGTGTCTGCCATGTAACATACCTTGGTTTTTCAAAACAAAGAATATTGTCCTAGTTTGAAGCCTTCGAGGGGAACGCGCAACTGAAGCAATAAAATATGCGAAACAATTAAGACATTATCAAAATTGGTTTGGATACCTACCATCAAACTGCTGATAATATTCTCTAATCGCCACCAGATCAGCAGCATTATTTCCTGTGGGATAAAACAATTCACCAATAATCACTCTCTTCTTGGAAAAACTTAAACCGACCATAATAATGGGGCAATTCATGCTCCGCGCCAATCTCAAGAAACCAGTTTTCCATTTGACCACTTTTTTTCTCGTTCCCTCGGGCGTAATTCCGATTACCACACTCCCCTCTTTTTCCGCAATACTTAAAACATGATCGACCACAGCTATCGGCTGGTCTCGGTTTGTAGGAATTCCTCCCAACCAATTAAAAATTGGGCGAATTACTGGCACAAATATGGTGTGTTTAGCAAGCCAAAACATTTTTAAATTAATGGCTAAAATACTGGCCATAGCGATCACAAAATCCCAATTGGATGTGTGAGGCGCACCAATCAGGAGACCGCGATTAAGATCAGGAATTTTTCCCTCAATACTCCAGCCCATTAGTTTGAGCACAAGCACACCAATCCAACGTGGTATCACACCTCGGTTCGATCGAAGTTGTTTGGGTACCTGTTCAGGTATGGGCATATTCACCTTTTTTTACAGAACCTTTTGCTAAGCCATAACAAGTTTGTAAAACTAGTCGTAAAATTAATGCTCACGAATCATTTCAAAATCGATGTCTGAAAACCGTTCTTGCGTTAATGACAAATTAACCCTGCTAGGTGCCAAGTATGTCAAATGCCCGCCACCATCATAAGCCAAATTATCCCACAATTTATTCTTAAACCGTTCTAATGATTTCGGTGTGCTCCCCTTTATCCAGCGGGCCGAGTATACATTTACATTCTCATAAACCGCCTCTACCGAATATTCGGCCTTCAGCCGAAAAGCGACAACATCAAATTGTAACTGACCTATGACTCCAACAACTATGTCATTATTTTTCAGTGGGAAAAACACTTGTGTGCTGCCCTCTTCAGATAATTGCCGGATACCATTTTGTAACTGCTTGGCCTTCATTGGATCTTTGAGTCGAATTAATTTAAAAAGTTCCGGTGCGAAATGAGGAATACCTACAAATTTCAATTGCTCTCCCTCGGTAAAAGTATCACCAATCTGAATTGATCCATGGTTATGCAAGCCAATAATATCACCGGCCTGCGCCTTCTCGAGAGAAACCCGTTCTCCAGCTTTGAAGCTAAAGGCGTCGGCGACCCTAACTTCCTTGCCAGTCCTCACATGTTTCATCCTCATTCCACGATGATACTGCCCAGAACATATTCGCAAAAATGCAATTCGATCTCGATGTTTTAAATCCATATTTGCCTGTATTTTGAAGACGAACCCACTAAACGAGTTTTCGGTTGCCGAAACCTCTCTAATTAAAGTCATTCTCGGCTGAGGGTCAGGAGCCCACCTAATGAAATCATCGAGCATTTCTCTTACGCCAAAATTTCCTAGCGCGGTGCCAAAGAACACCGGCGTCAGCTCACCAGAGTAAAATTTATCGAGACAAAATCGATGAGTTGCGCCATGAATTAGATCTAGCTCCTCAAGTACATCGTCAGCGAAATCGCCCAACACGTCTCTAGCTGCCGCTGAATATAAATCTCGAACTTTATTTTCTCCTGTGAGAATCTGCCCTTTTCCTTGAACATACGCATGGATAGTATCAGTATAAAAATTGTATACGCCTCGAAACCCTCGCCCCATACCAATCGGCCAATTAATTGGCGCAGCCTGAATTTTAAGTACCGATTCAATCTCGTCAAGCAATTCAATGGGATCGCGGATATCTCGATCCATTTTGTTTATAAAAGTAAAGATCGGCGTTGAGCGCAACCGACAAACGTCCATTAATTTGATTGTTCTTTGCTCTACTCCCCTCGCACCATCAATTACCATCAAAGACGAATCTACTGCCGTGAGAGTCCTATAGGTATCTTCCGAAAAATCTTGGTGGCCCGGAGTGTCTAAAAGATTCACGACACAACTACCATAAGGAAACTGCATCACCGAGGAAGTAACAGAAATACCCCGTTGTTTTTCCATCTCCATCCAATCAGATGTGGCATGACGATCACTTTTTCGTGCCTTTACGGTGCCTGCAACCTGTATTAGTTTTCCGAGCAGCAGCATTTTTTCGGTTATCGTAGTTTTACCCGCATCCGGATGTGAAATAATAGCGAAGGTACGCCGATCTGATTGCTTCAAATTCATTAAAGCTCCAAGGACAAAACAATAGGACAACGATTATAACCATGATGAAAAAACTTCACACAACGATATCGCGTAATTAGAGTATGCTAACATCACTGGAGCGCTTTCATATTTCCCAAGGAATAAGCATTCTATAAATTCGTTCGACTCAATAGGGGTATAATGTCTCAATGAAGTACATAGGCCAGACTAGTTATGACCATGAAGGGGAAGCGCCTCAAAGTGGCGTTCTCCTCTGTAATTTGGGCACACCAGATGCGCCGCATACTACTGAATTACGACGCTACTTAAAAGAGTTTTTAAGCGATCCCAGGGTTATTGAAGTTCCCCGTTTACTTTGGCTTGTGATTCTATACTTCATAATACTTCCACTCCGTCCATCTCGCTCTGCGAAACTGTATAGGAGCGTCTGGACGAGTGAGGGAGCGCCGCTGCTTGTGAATTGTAAAGCGCAAGTCGAAGGAGTGAGAGAGCGTCTTCAAAAACAGTATGGAAGGCAAATCCCTGTTGCTCTTGGAATGCGCTATGGAAATCCATCTATTCCATCGGCAATTTCCGAGTTAACAGCGCTTAACGTTCGAAATATAATTGTATTGCCACTCTATCCTCAGTACTGCGCAGCCACGACGGGATCTACATTTGATGCAATAGCCAAAACGATGATTAGATCTCGATGGGTTCCGGAACTTCACTTTATAGGCGGTTATCAACAATCATCGGAATATGTCATGGCCATAGGTAAGACTATTCAAACTCACTTCAAGGAAAACGGAAGGCAGAAAAAATTAATATTTTCATACCACGGTACACCGCAAAAGTATCTCGAAAATGGCGATCCTTACCACTGCTTTTGCCATCAAACCACGCGGCTCGTTAGGGAGTTTGTGGGACTCAAAGAAGAGGATGTACTGACCACATTTCAATCCCGTTTTGGCCGAGAACCCTGGCTGCAACCTTATACGGACAAAACATTAGAAGAACTTCCCTCAAAAGGCATATCCTCTGTGGCTATTCTTTGTCCTGGTTTTTCATCTGATTGCCTCGAAACATTGGAAGAGATTCAAGTAGAAGCACGGGATATTTTTACCAAAGCCGGAGGTTCCGAGTTCCACTACATTCCGGCACTCAATTCAACCCCCCAGCACTTGGACGCACTAACAAAAATTGTCAGTCGTCACCTAGACTAATTTACCCATTTTACCCACAGAGATACGGTTTTTGCAAAGCTGCATCCAGTGCTCCAAAACTGGACCACAATCAGCCCTTATCTTTTTAACAGCAAGATGATCTGCGCGAGTATCGCCATTGCAAAGTATGACAATTGGCTTACCCTGGTTGCTTGCCCAAATACAAAAACGATATCCAGAAAATACTTGTAAAGAGGAGGCAACAACCAATAATCCAGATGATGCATTCATCATATCCATACATGAATTTACTCTACCACGCGGCACAACGTCTCCATAAAACACTACGTCTGGTTTCAATAAACCACCGCAAAGATGACAACTCGGAATAATCAAAGAGGTGAAATCTAAATCATCGATCCTCGAATCAGCTTCGGGAGTAATTCTATGAATTTTATTGAAAAAATTAGGGTTATGTTTTTTAAATAAATCTTGAAGAAACTGTCTCGACTGTAAATCCCCACAGCTCAAACACAAAACCGTATCGGCTCGCCCATGCAAATCAATAACGCCTCTGCTGCCGGCTTTTTCATGAAGACCATCAACATTTTGCGTAACTACACCTGATATTAAGCCCATTTTTTCTAATTGAACCAATGCCAAGTGCGCATCATTGGGCTTGGCCGCACTCATGAATCGCCATCCAGCGATATTCCGTGCCCAAAACTGTTTTCTGCTCATTTCATTTACGAGAAATTCTTGGTACCTGACGGGAGATTTACGTTGCCATATTCCCTCAGAATTTCGATATGTAGGAATTCCTGAGAGCGAACTAATTCCTGCTCCTGTAAGCACAAGCCATTGGGTTTGTGACATGAGAAAATTGAGACTTGACTTCAGAAGAGGCTCCTTGTGTGCGATTACAAAGTCCATGGCATTTTATTTTTCCGATAAAATAACGGCGGATTATTGCAATAAAAACGCCTATATAATATTCAATTAGAGACATTACATAAAAACTAAGTATAAAATTACTAATCAATAAATAATACGAAAATATTTGTCTAATGGTCATTCAAGATTACGTGAAAACATTAGGTCATGCTGCCACGGTCGCGTCGAGGTCTATTGCCTGTGCAACTTCCGAAGCCAAGGATAAAACACTCGCGCTTATCGCAGAACACCTTGACTCAGATCGACAGTTAATTATTTCAGCAAATAAAATAGATCTTGAGAAAGCTAAAAATCATGCGCTAGATCCTGCGATGATTGAGCGTCTTGAATTGGGCTCCAGCGAGGTCGACCAAATGCTCGAGGGGCTCCATCAGGTTATCAGGTTATCTGATCCCGTCGGTGAGGTAACTGATATAGGGCGACGTCCTAGCGGAATTGACTTAAAGAAACTGCGCGTCCCACTGGGCGTTATAGGAATCATTTATGAGTCACGTCCCAACGTAACGATTGACGCCGCAAGCTTGTGTCTCAAGGCAGGTAACGCTTGTATACTTCGCGGCGGGAGCGAAGCAATAAACTCAAATCGTGCAATCGGTGTAAGCATTCAAAATGCTCTCTCAAAATCTACACTACCCGAAGCATCCATCCAAATTGTCAACACGGCAGATCGTCGTGTTGTTTCAGCATTACTTGCCCTCTCGAGTTGTGTCGACATAATAATACCTCGCGGCGGTAAAGGTCTTATTGAAAAGGTAATTGAAGAAAGTACTATCCCCATCATAAAGCATCTGGATGGAAACTGTCACATGTATATTGACGATAGCGCCAATTTAGACATGGCAATTGCATTAACTGTAAATGCCAAAACTAGTCGCTATGGAGTCTGTAATGCGCTCGAATCGTTATTAATTGCGAAAAACGAGGCCAAAAGAATTTTGCCTTTGCTATGTTCAGAAATGAGAGAAAGACAAGTCGAAATTCGGGGGTGCAATAAAACTCGATGCCTCGTCGAGGGCATAAAAGCTGCTACTGAAGCAGACTGGTCTCTCGAATACTTGGCACCAATATTATCTATAAAAATTGTGGCCGATATTTCAGACGCCATTAAGCACATAAACAAATACGGCTCGCGTCATACCGACTGTATCGTCACCGAAAATACTGATAATGCAAAACGATTTGTCAAAGAAGTTGACTCAAGTTCCGTGATGGTTAATGCCTCAACTAGATTCGCAGATGGATTCGAATACGGGTTAGGAGCCGAGATTGGAATTTCAACTGATAAAATCCACGCTCGGGGTCCAGTAGGTTTACACGGGCTTACTTGTCAAAAATGGGTCGTCTATGGCGACGGAACCATTCGTAAGTAAAATGTCGCTCGCACTTTTGGGAGGAACATTTGATCCAATACATACAGGTCACACGGGCATTGCCAAATATCTTTTCGAACACCTAAAAGTCGATGAACTGCGATTTGTACCATGTGGTCGCTCTTGCCATAAACAAACCCCAGTTGTATCCAACCAACATAGACTAGCAATGCTTGAAATTGCATTAAAACAACATCCGCAACTTACACTTCAGACGAACGAGTTGGATACTAGTGCTCCAAGTTACACTATTGATACGCTGCGTTTGGTTAGGGCTCAAATTGGTTCAAAAAGGTCGCTCTTTATGTGCATAGGGATGGATGCTTTTAGTACTCTACATAAATGGAAAGAATGGAAGAATATTCTAGATTATGCGAATATAGTAGTAGTAAGTCGCGCAAATGCAAGCTTCCCTATCTCAGAAGCTCTGGTTGAATGGATCAGAAAAAATGAATGTAGTTCAATAGAGAAACTCCTAAAGATGACATGCGGCGTACTTTATTTCTGTAATTCGACACCTATATATGGTTCATCTACTGAAATTAGGAGACTGAAAAAACAGCGTTTTGACATAAAAAAATATGTAACGCCTGCCGTAGAAAAATACATCACGGAAAATAATCTGTATTGTTAAATAATTAATATGGAAAACACTCTTAAAAAAATAATCGTCGGTTCCTTGAAAAATGCGAAAGTATTTGACATCACAAGGCTAGACGTTAGATCTAGTAGTAATGTAACTGACGAGATGATTATCGCTACAGGCTCATCCACCCGACAAGTAAAAGCTGCATGCAGGCACGTGCTAATTGATGCCAAGACGCAGTTCGGCACGATTCCAATCGGGATCGAAGGAGAGGATGTAAGCGAATGGATCTTGATCGATTTTGGCGATATTGTTATTCACATCATGTTGAAGTCGATACGTGAATTCTATAATTTAGAACGCTTGTGGTCTTTCAGTAATATTCACGAAGAAGAAATAGTTTCAAACATTGAAATAACAATAGCATCGCAACAATCATGCAAATAACAATTGTCGCAGTTGGAACACGAATGCCCAACTGGATTCAAGAGGGTTTTATCGAATATCACCGCAGGCTTCCAGTCAATATACGTCCAAAATTAATCGAAGTACCTTTGACGAAAAGACGTAAGACAACCGTGAAAGAAAATGCAGTAGAAAAGGAAAGTGAAGCACTATTCAAAAAAACACAGCAAGACGATTGTGTTATCGCTCTCGATGTTCTGGGCAGCAAAGTAAGCACCGATCAGGTTGCCGACTTTTTAACAGACTGGCAACTTCAAAGCAAAAACATTTACTTTTTAATTGGGGGGCCGGATGGAATTTCTCCCAATTATATTCGCCGAGCTCAGTTTTGCTGGTCTCTTTCTGAGATGACCCTTCCCCACTCTTTAGTACGGATCATTCTCCTAGAGCAACTCTACAGAGCATGGAGCATACGTTCTAGTCATCCCTACCACAGAGCCTGAAGAGAAGAATAGAAATGGATGACAACCCTGCTTTTGTCAACGATACAGAATTGAAACAACTGTTTTCAAAACGGGTCTTATTTGCATCATTGGTCTCCATAATAATGGGGATTTTGGTCATCGGACGCTATTTCGATCTGCAGATAAATCAACATCAAGATTTCGTCACACAATCAAACAACAACCGAGTATTGATGCGTCCAGTGAGCCCACCACGAGGATTGATTTTTGATCGTAATGGTGCATTATTAGCCGACAATAAACCGACTTATAATCTAACAATCGTTAATGAGCGCAGTAACAACATGGAGGTCCTTCTTGATGACCTCCGGCAGCTAATTGAGATCACTACCCAAGATATCGCCCAGTTTAGAAAAAAACTTATACGTCGCAAGCCCTACCAAAATATTCCCCTCAAGTATAATCTAAGTGAGCGTGAGAGAAGCATTCTTGCTGTGAATAGCTTTAGATTAGATGGAGCCGAGGTGTCTGCAAAATTGACACGTTATTATCCAAAAGGTCCACTTTTTGCTCATGTAATTGGCTATGTCAGCCGTATAAATGAAGTAGAAAACCGAAATATCGATATTTCGCTATACCGCGGAACGGATTCTATAGGAAAGTTAGGTATTGAAAAATACTATGAAAATGTACTGTTAGGAAAGTTAGGGCATGAGCATGTCGAAACTAATGCTCGTGGACGCGTAATGAGATCTCTTAGTAAAGAGGACCCTATTCCAGGCGCGAATTTAAAATTATATTTAGACGCGAACCTTCAGTACACCGCACAGGAGATCCTAAAAGACAAACGGGCCGCTTTTGTGGCTATCGAGATTAAAACAGGCGGAATACTTGCGATGGTCAGCACACCCAGCTACGACCCTAATAAATTTGTCCTAGGAATAAGCCAAGAGGACTACTCAGAATTAGTAACGTCAAAGAACCAGCCATTGTTTAACCGAGCAATTCGTGGACAATATCCGCCAGGTTCAACAATTAAACCCATGTTCGGTTTAATTGGACTCCAAAACAAAAGTGTCACGACTGAACACGTAATCAACGACCCAGGCTTCTTCATTTTGGAGGGAGTTAAACGCCCGTGGCGTGACCATAATTCAGACAAAGGCGGACATGGAGAGGGTATCGATTTAGCGCGGGCAGTAATCGAATCTTGTGATGTCTACTTTTATAACATGGGCTTAGATATTGGCATTGAAACATTATCTTCTTTTAGCTCGATGTTTGGTCTTGGCCGAGTCACCGGAATTGACCTGTATGGCGAACAACCCGGATTAATGCCCTCTAAAGCGTGGAAAAAGTACTCTCTCGGAGAGCCGTGGTTTGATGGTGATACCATCAATGTAAGCATTGGACAAGGTTTCATGCTTGCGACTCCTCTTCAATTAGCCGTGATGACGGCAAGAATAGCCTCACGTGGTGGCCAAGTAGTGCCCAAGCTTGTTGCATCAAAAGATGGTATGCATATAAAAAACGATAGTTTTTTTGGAGCGCCCTTGGATATCCATGCAGAATACTGGACCTACATGCATCTAGCAATGCAAAATGTAGTGCATACTCCTCGAGGAACAGCCTATCGAATCGGAAAAGATCTTAACTACCGGATGGCTGGTAAAACTGGCACCGCGCAAGTGATTAGTATTGACGCAGATAAACAGTATGACAAAACACAAATTGACCAAACACAGTGGGACCATGCCTTGTTTATCGCTTTTGCTCCTGTAGAGGATCCAAAGATTGCGATGGCCTTAATTGTAGAAAATGGCGGACACGGGAGCTCGACCGCAGCACCGATTGCCCGTGTTATTTTAGATGCCTATTTTAACCAAGTTGAAAAACAAACGCTGGTGGGCGGATAAATCATGTACAAAAGTGACTTTGTCCGTCAGTTACAAACCCCCAGTGGTGGCACACAATTGCGTCGATCTGTACAAATAGATTACTCGCTTACTGCTATTTTATTAACTTTATGCGTAATCGGACTCCTAGTTATATACAGCGCAACAGGGCAAAGTGTTTTTTACGTCAGGCGACAATTAACCTTTATACTCGCAGGCTTTTTTATAATGATTTTGTTCGCTCAATTTCCACAGCGTTTTTGGGAACGTTGGACATCAGTAATATACTTGATTGGCGTTATTTCACTGATAGGCGTTTTACACCTTGGAATTGAAATTAACGGTGCGCAGCGTTGGCTAGATTTGAAATTTACTCGCCTTCAACCGTCGGAGCTGATGAAAATATGTGTCCCATTGATGGTTTCTGCTTACATCGCCAAACGCGCAATTCCTCCGTCTTTAAAGCATGTCAGCGCTGCCGTGATTTTAATTTCAGTTCCGGCGATACTTGTGTTGCAACAACCCGACCTCGGTACTGCTTTATTAATCTCTGCAACTGGTTTTTTTGTTCTATTCTTGGCCGGAATTAGGCGTCGATATCTAATTGGAGCTGTCGCCCTTGCGCTCGCCGCCTTGCCAAGTTTATGGTTTTTCGTGATGCTTGACTATCAAAAACAACGCGTATTAACGTTACTAAATCCTCAGCATGACAAATTGGGTGCTGGTTGGAATATTATTCAATCAACCACAGCAATTGGTTCTGGTGGTTGGGCAGGAAAAGGTTGGACGCAAGGAACTCAGTCGCAACTTAATTTCTTACCGGAAAGCCATACTGATTTTATAATTGCGGTTCTCGCTGAAGAGTTCGGCCTAATCGGCGTGCTGACGCTCTGTATGTTGTACACATTGCTTATTGGTAGATGTCTTTATATCGGTCTGAATTCGTCAACAATGTTCGGACGGTTAATGGCTGGAAGTATTGCTTACACTTTTTTTATCTTTGTTTTTGTAAATCTTTGCATGGTTTCAGGACTATTGCCAGTGGTAGGCGCCCCATTACCTTTAATCAGCTATGGCGGTACCGCGATTGTGACGTTGTTCGCTGGATTTGGTATCATTATGTCTATCGGAAATGAATCAAAAAAAGTAGGAGCGTAAATTGGAAAAGGAGAAACTCTACAGAATTGGAATAATATGTATATTTCTTTCGTCTCCGGTATCAAGCGATTATTCAAATCATCCGGATGGGATTAAATTCGCAGAACATATGTTCGATAAGCATGAGTTCTCCAAATCGTCGACCATTGAACTACTGAGAGTCGCAAAACGTTCAGATTCAGTGATTAAGGCAATGCAACGCCCCGCGGAAAAAACCAAGCCATGGCACCAATATAAGAAGCACTTCATAACCAAACAACGAATCAAAAACGGTGTGGCTTTCTGGAGGAAAAATAAATCATTTTTACAACAAGCGGAAAAGAGATTCGGTGTTAATGCTGCAATAATCGTTAGTATTATCGGCGTAGAAACAAACTATGGACGTAATGTGGGATCCCACAGAGTTATCGACGCCCTTTGTACGTTAGCCTTCGATTACTATACAAAAGTCGAAAAACGAGAATCTCGAAAAGCGTTTTTCACGGTGCAACTAGAGAATTTGCTCTTGCTCGCGCGCGAACAAAAACAAGATCCTTCTCAATTAATTGGATCATATGCTGGCGCAATGGGATTAGGACAATTCATGCCGAATAGCTACAGGAATTTCGCTATAGACTTCGACGGGGATCAATTCGCAGATATATGGAAAAATCCGGGCGATGCGATAGGAAGCGTTGCCAATTACTTTACCAAACATGGCTGGGTTCCCGGCGACATTGTCGCCTTACGTGGAGAGCACAAACCCACAAGCGATGTAGATGCACCCTCAAACTATCAAATCAAGTCTGGAGATACACTATATTCGATCGCTAATTCCTTCGGCCTAACGGTTGCAGAAATACAACGATCAAACAAACTTTCAGACGCAGATGTGTTATCCGTTGGAGAAACTCTTTTTTTACCCACAGAAATAGAATTCAACAAGTTATCAAAACCGTCGATGTCAATTGGTGATCTAAAGCTAGCGGGTCTTTCTGCTCTCGAGCCCGCGGATGTAAATCGGCTCGCTCTGCCAATAATGCTGGATATCGGGACAGAGAGAGAATATTGGCTCGGACTTCAAAACTTTTATGCAATCAGCCGCTATAACCCCCGGATAAAATATGCTATGGCTGTCTATCAACTAAGCGAATTAATACGGAGTCAATATTGTGATCCAACGACTGTTTGCTAGTAAAAATTTTTACATATTTTTTTTTTATATGGCTGCAATAATATAGACCATATCATCCCAGACAAGGACGGACCGGGTGAGTTAATAAATATCGACTCGATACCCGAGGTCATCCCAAAATTTGAAGAGGTTACCCGTGCAGGTAACCGAAATCCATACACTCAGTTCGATGTTACATATCACTTACTCCCTACTGCAGAGGGATACAAACAAAAGGGTATAGCGTCATGGTATGGAAAGAAATTTCATGGTCGACGAACAGCAAACGGGGAAATATATAATATGTATGCGCTGACTGCGGCCCATACCATTCTACCCATACCTTCATATGCAAGGGTAACCAACATGAGCAACCAAAAATCAGTGGTAGTAAGAATCAACGATCGCGGTCCATTTCACTCGAACAGAATTATTGACCTTTCGTACGTCGCGGCACTAAAACTCGACTTTGTTGAAAAAGGTACGACACAAGTCGAAGTTGAAGTCATAACACCTCAAAGGACTGTGGGTGGCGATTCTTTGCCCACCCCCAAAAAAACGATAGCTAATTTTGAAGAAAAAAAACAGTTTGACTTCTCGAGCGGCATGTATCTCCAAGCCGGTGCTTTCTCGACTTGGGCGGCTGCACAAGAATTTCACACGAGTCTGGTAACACTTACGTCAACTCCTATCAACTTGCTGGAAGAGAACCACCTCACAAAAATAATAATTGGACCACTGACAGACCTAAATGCCGTGAACACGCTCAATCACTTATTAAAGAAAAATTTCAATATAACACCTATAGTGCTAAGTCCGTGAGGCCTCGCGAGAAGTTTAGAAATAGAGAAAGTTACAATAGAATTTAAAACGATAGTATGCTTACAGTGATGTTTTAGAAGGAGTTGACATCTTTATGTCCAAAAAATTGGTTATAGGCGTGTTGAGTTGCATTGTTTCCATCATGATTTCACAAGCAATCCTAGGACAAGAGGCATTACCAAAAGCCCCAGAAATAGCTGCGAAATCTTGGATCTTGATAGATGCGAACACAGGATTTGTTATCACAGAGAATAATGCTGATATAGCTTTGCCTCCAGCTAGTTTGGCGAAAATGATGACGACCTATATCGCTTCGAATCAAATAAGGATCGGGAGGCTAGATAAATTTGAAAACGTCACCATAAGCGATAATGCATGGGCTAAAGGGGGGGCTAAAACAGACGGTTCGACGATGTTTCTCAATCCAAGGAGTCAAGTTCCGATAATTGACTTAATCCGAGGTATCATAGTCCAGTCTGGGAACGATGCGGCCATAGCGCTAGCCGAACATATTAGCGGCAATGAAGAGAGCTTTAGTGTCCTTATGAATCAAACTGCGAAAGATATTGGCATGAGTAACACTTTTTTTTCGAATTCTACGGGCTTACCCGCAGATGAAATGAGGTCCTCAGCACGTGATTTATCCATTCTCGCTAGGTTAATTGTGCAAGGCGATTCAGACCACTATGCAATATATTCTGAAAAATATTTCCAACACAACGATATAAATCAACCGAACCGAAACCGCCTGCTGTGGCGCGATAGCACCGTAGACGGATTGAAAACGGGGCATACACAGGCAGCTGGATACTGTCTTGTCGCATCTGCTAAACGAAATGATATGCGTTTGATTTCTGTCGTTATGGGTGCCCCAAGCGCGGAAATAAGAGCGCGCCAATCTCAAACACTTCTCTCTTACGGATTTCGTCATTTTATCACGAAAAAAATATACTCGGCAGGCGACTTAGTCAAAGAAAATGTAAAGGTTTGGTTTGGAGAGGAAAATTTTGTGAATCTCGTAGTGGCGGATGATATCACTCTCACCTTCCCGAAGCGTGCAGAGAAACTTTTAGCTGCAAAAATAATTATTGATGAGCAGCTTAATGCTCCGTTAATGGCTGGACAAGAAGTTGGACGACTCCAAGTAAGTTTGACTGAAAAGGATCTCATAGATACAGCTATCGTTTCGGAAAAAGATATACCTCAGTCGGGAATATTAGCTCGTTTATTCGACTGGATAGTATTATTTTTAACCAAAATAATGTCCTAATTTTTTAAAACGAAGCACTTTTTGCTCGAATATAGTATGTGTTTAATAGAATTCCAAATAAATCAATGCTAAATGAACCCCCCAAGATCACTTTTCCATGCGACTACCCCATAAAAATAATAGGAGCAAACCACCCTGATTTTAAATTGCAAGTCACAACGGTACTGCAACAGCATGTTTCAGATTTTGATCAAGGTCTCGCATCAACAAGAATTAGCGCACGTGGCACGTGGATTGCTTTGACCGTGACTATTATAGCAACAGGAAAATCACAACTTGACGCTATTTTTCGTGACCTTAAGGCTTGCGTCCACGTGCGTTTGGTAATCTAAAAATGTGCCTCTCCAAGAAGCTTCAAGTACGTCAACTCGGAATCCAGCCTTATCAGAGCACACTCACCGCAATGCGCCATTTTACAAAAACAAGGACCGCCGAGACTGTGGACGAAATCTGGTTGTTAGAACATCCCCCAACTTTTACCCTAGGGCTAACTGGAAACAAAAAGGATATCTTTTTTTCAAACAATATCCCTGTTATCAAAAGCGACCGAGGGGGTCAAGTCACGTATCATGGTTTAGGCCAGATAACTGCTTATGTGTTAATAGATTTGAAACGCAAAAATCTTTCTATTCATGGATTGGTCACGAGATTAGAAAACATAATTATTGATGCTCTTGTTCATTGGAAAATAATTGCATCAACACAAACGGGACATCCGGGCGTTTACATTAACAACGAGAAAGTAGCGTCAATAGGCCTTCGAGTAAAAAATTTCTGCTCATATCATGGATTCAGCCTGAACGTAGATATGGACCTCACTCCTTGGCAACAGATCTATCCATGTGGCCAAAATGTCAATATGACACACATTGCCGACCAAGTAAAAGATAAGGTATCACTTTCTATGATCTCTGAGGTCCTGTTGCAAAAATTCCAACAGAACTTACAATTTAGTTATTTGAAGACTATCCAATCTACATATAATCACTATGCGTAAGATTTTAAAAAACAGAGACTTGCTTTAATGAACACGAGAACCGTTATACCGCCACAAAGGTCTTCGAGACTAAAGCAAGGGGAAAAGCACCGAGACGCCAAGAAAGTAGAAAGAATACCAGTAAAAGTGGTCCCGTCAACAGAAATTGTTCGAAAGCCAGCGTGGTTAAGAGTTCCAATCAGCACCTCTGGAAAGGTTGACCTAATCAAAAATGTGTTGCGAAAAAATAGACTCTCGACAGTCTGCGAGGAAGCGTCATGTCCCAATCTTAATGAATGTTTCTCCAATGGAACCGCAACCTTTATGATCATGGGGGATATATGCACTAGGCGATGTCCATTCTGTGATGTTGGTCACGGAAAGCCTATGCCCTTAGATAAAAATGAACCTAAAAATTTATCGCAAGCGATAGCGGAAATGAGTTTGAAATATGTTGTTATTACCTCAGTGGACAGAGATGATCTTCGTGACGGTGGGGCTCAACACTTCGCAGATTGTATTAGCTCAGCTAGACATAGAATTCCAGGATTGAAGATCGAAGTTCTGGTACCTGATTTTCGGGGTCGTATGGAAGTGGCATTGGATATATTGAGCTATACGCCACCAGATGTTTTTAATCATAATATTGAGACAATTCCAAGTCTTTATAGGAAAGTAAGGCCAGGAGCAAATTATGAATGGTCTTTGAATCTTTTGAGCAAGTATTTATTACGAAATCCAACGGTCCCTACAAAATCAGGCCTCATGGTTGGGTTAGGCGAAACAAAAGCTGATATCTTTAAAACAATTGGGGATCTGCGCTCGAGCGGCGTGACAATGCTTACCGTAGGTCAATACCTTCAGCCCTCAGTTGATCATCTGAGAATAGAGAGGTTTGTTCACCCCAAAGAATTTGAAGAGTATGCCGAATACGCACTCAAAATCGGCTTCACACATGCTGTATGCGGGCCGTTGGTAAGGTCCAGTTATCATGCCGAAAAACAAGCTTTAGACTAATCGTAAGGCGATGGTAATCTCTGAATTAGTTATAATTATAGTCATGATATGCGATATCGCCTTCTGCTGAGCTTAATTAACTACCTAGCAGAAAAATTTTAGTCTTTACTACCGTTTCTTGTGACACATAACTCATCAAGAGAACAGAAGATGGTCTCAATCTCAGCATCCTCACCTATCGATTTCGTCGACCCATACCTCTCGTAGTGGTTCACCAAAGTCATCATAGATAAGTTTTTTATACCTTCTAGAGTTATTTTGAGTTAGAGGTTTAGTCTTGGTAGTTTTTACTTTACGAGCATCAAAGGCTGCAACAACGTCGGTGAGAAACGTTTTGCTTTCTGAGGATTCCTCAATCTCAAAAACTCGCCGAACGCGTGGCTCATTAGTATTCTGACCAGATTCCCCAAGCGATATTTTCTCAATCGACCCACCATTCGACAGATACTCTTGTGTTTTTGCCAAAATGTCTTCTCGTATGGATTTTTTACTGAGCTTCACTTCGCATTTGTCACATAAAATTTTTTAAAATAGTAGCGAAGTTTTTAATGGCAAACAACACAACCAAATTACCTCCCCTTCGCTAGTGACGAGCTCATCAAAAACATGCCGCGGATCCGACTTGGTACCACTAGTAGAGCTGGCGTCAATAACAAAGTCATCACAGTAGATAATAACAAACCATCGACGATGGCACTGGCGAGCGGCTGCCACCAAGAGACAATCATGCCGCCTCTTTCCCATGTACGATTAATAATATCAATACTAAGACCGTTTGCGAGTGGTAGCAAACCCACTATGGTTGTTGTCGAAGTCAAAATGATTGGTCTAAAACGAGATTTTGTTGCCTCAAAAACAGCCGCTTCTACTGTTATACCGACGGATGTTTTCCTTGTATAGTTATAGGTATGCAACAAAACGATGTTGTTATTAACAACAATCCCAGCCAAAGCGACAATACCAATACCTGTTAACGTAATACTGAATACCTCTTCATTGACCAATAATCCCAACAAAACACCCGCTGTCGATATAACTACCGAAAATAGGATTAAAAACGTCTGATAAAAGCTGTTGAAGTGCGCCAGCATGAGCACCAGCATCAGTCCCAAAGCCATTCCAAAAGATACTAACAAAAAGTTAGCAGATTCGGCCTGCTCCTCATTGACCCCACGAAAATTTACTTTGACATTGTGAGGAATATCAGCATTTTTCAGCCATGCATCAATCTGTCGCATTTGGTCATCAATCAGAAAGCCTTCCTCCGAGGACGCCATAATCATGACTGACTCTCGCATATCTAGCCGTTGTATTGTGTCAATTTTATCAACAGGACGTCTTTCTGTAAAAATCCCTATCGGGATAGAACCAAAAGCTGAGCTCACAAGAAGGCCATCTAATTCAGCGAAATTTCTCTGTAATTTCGGGTACCGAAGACGTATTTCAACCTCTTCCTCAGAATCATTGGGCCGAAAATTACTCAAAGGTAACCCATTTGTAACTAGTTGTATCGACTGCCCTAGAGTCTTTACATTTACATCAGTCATGGACGCTAAAGATCGATCAATCCGAAATTCCCACTGAACACCCGCAATCGGCCTTGTATCTTCCAAATTCCTAAATCCATCTACATTTTTTGAAATCCATCGTTTTATGCGATCCACAGTCCTATACATTTCATCACGATTTGTAGAAGATATCTGAAGTTGCAAATCCTTTCCAACCGGTGGGCCATTGTCAAGATTCTGGCCTGTAGCAATGACGCCAGGAATTTCGCCTAACACTACTCGAATTTTTGCGAAAACTTGCGCACTAGATAGATCACGTTCTCTACTGGGAATTAGTTCAACAAAAAATACGCTTATTTGGTCTTTACTTGTGTCCTTTCGAATGAGTGAGGCCTCACCACTAGTTGCATGGAGTTTTTTGATTTCATCAAACTCATTTATGCTTTTGGCAACTTGATCGGTAAGACTACGTTTTTGACTAACAGAGAGATTACCTTGGGCCCGGACTGATATGGTACCGAAACGGTTTTCAGTCTCTGTAAAAAATTCACTACCAGACCCAAGCTTTGCATATGCCAAGAACACCGAAAACAAAAATGTTATCAATATAGCTGCCGATATAAGTGGCCGGTTAATCACCTCTTGTAAAAGTTTTAAATAGATGGCGTAAAAACACGCTAGAGAACCATTCAAAGGTTGTTTCGACTCATAACTAAAATTTTCTGAACCATTCGAAAGTAATCTGCGTTTAATTGCCACTCCAAGCGTTGGGGTAAATATCAATGCGTATAACAATGACCAAAGAAGCACAGCAAATACAGTAACCGGCATATATGCCATGAATTTACCCGTTGTACCCGGCCAAAATAGTAACGGCGAAAAAGCAGCCAAAGTGGTTCCTACAGACGCAGTTATCGGTAATCTCATTCGTTCAACTGCTTCTTTATACGCCTCAAAGGCATCTGTACCCGTTGCCATTCTGGCATCTGCAAATTCAACTACGACAATCGCACCATCGATCAGCATTCCTAATGATAATAACAAACCAAACATGACGACAAAGTTGTAGCTATATCCAAGACTCAAAATTACGACCAATGATCCAAGAAGACAAAATGGCACAGCTAGTGTTACTAATATGCCCGATTGAAAGCCCAAAGTAGCAACTACGAGAATAAGAACAAACGCCATCGCAGTTAAAATATTCCCTGATAGCTCGTCCACAAGCGCCCGAGAATAAGGAGCTGAATCAAATAAGAATTCTATTTTGATATTTTGAGAAAACAATCGCCGATCTCTTGCAACGAGGTCTCTCACCAATTGCACCGCTTCAATTGAATTTGCACCTGGACGCTTCATCACATCGAGCGTTATCGCGTCAATACCATTCACCGTGCTAAATCCGGTGGCATCCTTAAATTTTCTCTCTATTTGAGCTACGTCTCCTAGCTTTACGACTGCACTTTTAGAACTCTTTATCGGAAGTTCTCTAACGTCCTGCTCGTTCTCGATTAGAGCAGGTAGCTCTATACCAAATAAACCTGATATCGTCTCTAATTGACCTGCAGGTACAACAAGGTTGTTAACTGAAAAAACATTTAAAATCTCATCTAATGTAACTTGATAATATCCCAGTAGCTCTGGCATTAATAAAATCTCTAATACCTCTTCCCGATATCCGCCTAGTTTGGCCTCCAACACATGCGGCAACTTTTCAAACTCTTCCTCAAAATGCTTTGCAATAGCACTCAGCTCTCGATGAGAGTTGCCCGGAGCCGAAAACGCAACCACGACCTCCGGCATCCGGATACTTATCTCTTCGATTATTGGTTCCTCGGTATCCTCTGGAAAGTTGGTGCTCGCTCTCTCGACTGCGTTTCTTAGCTCAGTCAAGACCCCTTTTACTTGGCGATCTATTTCAAACTCCACAATAATTTGGATGGAGTCATCTCGGGCAGTCCCATTTATCTCCTCCACGCCATCTAGTTTTTTCAATTCGTTCTCAATTGGTGCGATTAGTAGCCGAGCACCGTCATCTGGTGAAATTCCCTCATGTTGTACCAAAATTAAAAAAACAGGTATTTGTATGTCTGGTTCCATTTCAACAGGGAGAGTTTTAAATGCAAAAACACCTACAAACAAAACCAGAAACATGATGAATAGAGTAACTTTTGGTGTCTTGATAAGAGAGCTTATGACACCTAACATAAAAGAATGCCCTGCTTCCTCTTCATTCATTTGTCTTACCTTCAAAAACTGGAACTATGATCTCACCAGCTAACACGTAATTCTGTCCAACGGTTATCAGTGCAACAGTTTCCGGTAAGCCCGTAACCCAGATTCCATACTCACTCTCACCAACAATGGTTACATTGACGTTTTCAACAACATTGCCATCCGAAATTATCCTAACAATAATCTTGCCATTATCATCAAGTAATAGAACAGAACCCGGAATTTGGTGTGCAATAACCCTAGGAGCAGTCACGATTAAATTTCCCAACACTCCCGCCCGCAAATGCGATGCCGGATTTGCAAATGTTGCCTCTACCAGAAACGTTCGAATTTTAGAATCAGCCACACTAGATATGTAGTTAATAGTTGCTGCATACTTCTCTCCATACTTAACCTCGAAATCAACTAATTGTGCGGTTTCAAGGTAGCTAATTTGAAGATCTGTCGCATTAGCCCTTACCAGGATTGGATCGAGCTCGACTATCGATCCACATAATCCTCCGGGTTGTAAGTAATCCCCGACTTCAGCAGATCTTGTCTCTAAAAAACCATTAAAAGGCGCCTTTATCTGCAAATTATCAACTGCGTCTCTTGCTAGATCTAAACGAACTCTAGCCTTTTCTAAATCTGCAGCTGCTCTGGCAATTGTTAATTCAGATTGAAACTGATTTCGCTTGAGACTCAGAAATCCCGTGTATTCAAGCTGTGATTTATGAAAAGATGACTGAGCGCTGACATAGTCTGCTTGGCGACCATCGCTGTCTAGTTCACATATCGTTTGCCCAGCAGTCACGAACACCCCTCGTGCTTGCGGCGTACTAATCACCTCGCCGGTAATTTGTGCCCTTAAAAAAACGTGCCGATTGGCGTGGGTTTCTGCGAACAATTTCATAGTAGGTGAATAATATTCCCACGAAAGATACCGTGCCTGCACTTGCGTTAGCGCAACAATATCCCCCGCACCGAGATCACTGCCAGATTGCATTTTCTGCGGGAACCAAAGTCCACTTAACAACCACACTAGAATAGTGACCGCCAAAACGAGTGAAACTCGAACATTACGGTTCACAGAAACACCTCCGCGGGAATACTAAAAACCTTAAAAGATTATTATCTAAAACTCTGCCTTTGTCCGAACTTATATAGTCAGGAGCGGCGCTATAACCAGACTGACAATCGCCATGACATTTATTAGAATATTCATTGAGGGTCCAGATGTATCTTTGAAAGGATCTCCTACGGTGTCTCCAACAACAACTGCAGCATGAGTTTCTGAACCCTTGCCTCCATGATTCCCTTTTTCTACAAACTTTTTTGCGTTATCCCATGCGCCGCCAGCATTCGCCATCATCAGTGCGAGAGAAACGCAACCCAACAACCCGCCTCCCAGCATCCCACCCAGTGCTTCTGCTCCCAGACCAATGCCCACCAGAACCGGCGTTGATACAGCAATAATCCCGGGAAGCATCATTTTTCTGAGTGCCGCCTCAGTTGCGATCTCCACGCATTTCTCTGAGTCTGGATCAGACTCGCCCTCCATCAATCCCGCGATCTCTCTAAATTGTCTACGTATCTCGTTGATCATTTCAAACGCTGCATCACCTACCGCGGTCATAGTGATCGAAGAGATCAAAAATGGTATACATGCGCCAATAAACATACCCACCAGCACAACTGGCTTGGTCAACTCAAGGGAAAACTCTGGATTTTTGACGGACACTACTGCCGCATACGCGGATATTATTGCTAATGCAGCTAAGGCCGCAGCTCCTATCGCAAACCCTTTTCCAATCGCAGCGGTCGTGTTACCCAATTCGTCAAGAGAATCGGTAATCTCTCGCACATCCTCACCCATTCCGGCCATTTCAGCTATGCCTCCAGCATTGTCCGCAACGGGTCCGTATGCATCAATCGCCATTGTGATGCCAACGGTTGATAACATTCCTACTGCTGCAATCCCCACACCATAGACACCAGCTAGTCCAGTAGATATAAAAATTACACCAGCAAGTACCAAGATTGGTATGACTACCGATTCCATACCCACTGAGAGGCCCGAAATCATGACCGTTGCGGGTCCTGTCTCTCCGGATCTCGCGATCTTTCTGACTGGACCCCGACTTGTATCAGTATAAAACTCAGTAACCAAGCCGATCATTACGCCACCAACTGCACCACAAATAACACACCACCAAACATCCAGAGAAACATTAGACATATTCTCAATCACAAAGTACGCAAGACCGATAAAAATTATAGGTGCTAGCAAAGTGCCGAACCGAAGTGCAGCTGAAGGAGAGCTTTTTGATCGCATTTTAACCACAATAACACCTATGATTGAGGAAATTAATCCAATAGAGGCTAGAGCTAGTGGTAAAGCCATCAGATCTCTAGAACCTAGGGTATAAGCAATAGCAATGGAGGCGATCATCGACCCGCAGTATGATTCAAAAATGTCTGAACCCATACCAGCCACATCTCCGACATTATCCCCAACATTATCTGCTATTACACCAGGATTACGTGGATCGTCTTCAGGTATGCCGGCTTCAAGCTTACCGACCAGATCGGCACCCACATCAGCACATTTTGTAAAAATTCCACCGCCAACTCGTGAAAACAACGCAACGACTGAAGCACCCATCCCGAAACCTTCTAAAGCGTGTACGTGAGATTCGTTATAAAAGTAATAAAGGGTACCAAGACCTATCAATCCCAGCGATGCTACACACAGGCCCATCACAGAGCCACCGTAAAAGGAAACAGATAAGGCCGCTGCGGCTCCCTCCGTTTGAGCGGCAGTGGCAGTTCTTACATTCGCCTTCGTAGCAGCATACATTCCAATAAAGCCAGCTAGTGAGGAACATGTAGCTCCCGACAGTACCGCAATAGCAGATTCCATAGATAGAAAAATTCCAACGAGAAAGACAAGAATAGCTACAAAAATCATAAGATATTTGTACTCAGTCTTCATAAAAGTTAATGCGCCGGTATGGATTTGATCGCCAATCTTTTTGACCTTATCCTCACCATCCGGATAACGCATTATCAGCGAATAAATTACAAGCGCCACAATCATACCAATAACACCCAACAAAGGTGGATATAACAAAGTATTCATAAAATTTCCTATCTGGATCAGGGTAAAAAAAAGCTAATGGTATCAAAAAACAGATCCCGATCACATGACAAATTCTTGCGTTATCTGTCGGTGGGATGATAATGTTTTATCAGTTATGGCTCAGTTAATTAATTTATATAATCTAAAGGATCGACCGGCCGTCCATCCTTTCTTATTTCAAAATACAAAATACCCGAAGATCCAAGTTTTGATATTATTTCCATATTATCAATGGCTTGCCCCTCTTGAACGAGAATCTTTTCATTCTGAGCATACGCACTCAATAATACTTCACTATGCTTCACAATTATCAGTTGCCCATAGCCCCTCAACCCGTCCCCCGCATAAACAACTCTGCCGGGGGCAGTCGCCCTGACAGAAGCGCGAGCAATGGTTTTTATAGTAATACCCTTTTTAAGATTTTTAACATTGAACTCTGCTTCGATTCTTCCCTTCACCGGCCACTGCCAATAATACTCAGCAGATGTCAAGGATGTTCCTGTGGCAGCCTTATCATTTTTTGTGCTCAGCGCTCCCACTACCTTTGTAGTCTCTTTTTTGACTTTCTGCAGCCCTAGTAGTTTTTTCGAGTTTTTCCCCCTTCCGCTTGAAATAGACAATTCCTCTGAAAGCAAATGACCGTCAGGTAATTCAGTTTGTACCAATTTCACTTCTTGTTGAGAAACTGCTTTAATCTCTCCTTCGATATCTAAAATTTGACCTGGATATATAATTGTAGATGTACTGAGTCTATTATTTTTTGCTAAGGTGGTGACATTTAAATCATATCTCCAAGCAATTGAATATAAAGTTTCTCCCTTTTGCACGACATGGTTTGTAATCGTCTCACGTGCAGGAATATCCAAGGATAAAACTGGTGCAAGCTGTTGTGCACAACCGCAAAGAATTATAGCGACAATAGACAAAATTCTCGTTCGAAGATTAAACAAACTACTCTTCCGGACTATGGTTTTGATTCTGCCTCGAACCAAGAGTATTCAGAATAAAAACAAAAGAGAGTCCTATTACCATAAATAATAGGCACATATTAGTGTGTGGATCAGCATCGATTAGAACCCCATATTGAGATGGCCACAAATTGACAAATCCGGTTGAGGAAACTTCTGAAGAATCTTTCCAAGGCCAGACCAGGTACAAACTTCCAATCAAAAAGCCACACATAGTGACAAGTAAAGTGTTCTCATGGTACCTCAATAACTTTGAAAGTACTCTACTAAAGGTTGATAGTCCTACAAAACCCCCAAACGAGAAAAATATTAAAATGTCCCAGTGAAAATGCGCCACAGCGGAGATTACTGTCGGATAAACCCCCATTGCAACCAGAAGGAGGGTTCCCGAGATACCAGGAAGAATCATTGCACAAAAAGCTATGGCTCCAGCAAGAAAAATAACCGCATAATTAGCGCTGAAATTCAAAGTAGGAAAGCTTGATATAACGACAGCGGAGATTATACCAAGACAGACGTAGCAAATTTGGTACAAATGTACCACCCGATACCGTTGAAAAAGAATTATCACCGAGGCCACAATAATGCCACTAAAAAAAGACCACATTAACAATCCGTATATCTTCATAATATACTCAATAATTCTTGCAAGCATAATAATACTTGTCAAAATACCAGCTAACACAGTCGAGAGAAACGTACCATTTATATGACTCCAAGCAGCTGATATGTCGCCAATGAGGAGTAATCTCATTGCTCTATAGTCAATAGATCTTATGCTGTTTACGAGCTCATTGTAGATTCCGGTTATTAGGGCAATCGTGCCCCCAGACACCCCCGGAATCATATCCGCAGCTCCCATCGCCATTCCCTTTAAGAACAATGTGGGGAAACTATTTCTCATTGCATTTCCGAATTAGTCAGTCTGTATATGTCAACCCACCCAAAAGCGGCACAAACCTTACTGTTTCAATGGCCTCCTCATCGAACTGTTCCGTATCTCCAACCCGTTTTATTAGACGCAGCACTTGCTTGTTGATTGCGCCAATGGGTATTACTAAGACTCCATCAGCCCCAAGTTGCTGAAGAAGTTCGGTTGGCACCGATTGAGGGGCCGCTGTACTAATTATTCCATCGAAAGGTGCATGCTCACGCCATCCATTGCTACCATCTGATAGCTTGACTTTAATTCCTTTAGCTCCAAGTTTTCTAAATCTTTTTTTTGCCTTTACCAACAATGGATTTATCCGTTCAACAGAGTAAACTTCGCTAACGAGTTGTGCCAAAATCGTGGTCTGGTAGCCCGATCCGGTCCCAATTTCAAGGACTTTATTCAGCGATCCTCTTGCTAAAAGCAACTCAGTCATGCGAGCAACTATATATGGTTGGGATAAAGTCTGAGAAAAACCTATGGGGAGAGCCGTATCTTCATATGCCCTATGCGCAAGAGCCTCGTCCAAAAAAAGATGCCGCGGGGTCACTCTCATAGTATCCAGAACCCTTGGATTATCGATACCTTGCGCTTGTAATCTTGTTATTAGTCTCTCACGCGTACGCTGAGAGGTCATTCCCACACCAGAAAAGTCAAGCGAATTCATGGCAATCTCCATCCGTCTGAGCAGAACCTAAATCAAAAAATGGCTTTTGCTCCGACCTATTAGAAGCCGAATATAACACATGGAAGCACTCAATTACCGATTAAATTCCACCAACTCACGCAATAATGCTGTCGCATAAACTCCCTTGGGCAAGTTGAATTCGAGCTTCAATTGGCAGCTGTCGAGAAAATTGAATTTTAACCCATCGGCGTGCATAAATAACTTACGTCGGTCTTGAGTCAATCCCGTATGCTCCAGCGCATTCTTCCATCCCGGCCAATCAATAAGTGCCTCCCGCTCAACTAACGCAACACCTTGATTAGGTTTGCTCCTCCCTCTTCCCCATAAAGGTCCGGTCTCATCCAATGGAAAAACTACCCCATCATGATAATTCGTAATGTGTCTAGCGAGCACTAAGTTGAACAGCCAAGAGCGAGCGGCAGAAAGGAAGAGACCTTGTCCTTTCGAATTTCCTCTCAAACGGGCTGAGTTAATTAGGCGCTCAGCTTCGAGAAGATTTCCACCATTGAATCCAAAACGCTGCTGCGCAAAATAATTGGGAAAGCCGAAGCGATTAATCATTTTCAGCCTTTGCTCGAGCTTTCCTTGAGGCGCAGATATATCAGTAATTAAGATCTTAAATGAATTTCCGGCGTGCATCCCTCGCCGTAATTTTTTGCTGTGTCGCTTAAGTGATAGAACCTCAAAATCTGGATGGCTCAAATCGGCGATATTTAGACAGCGGTTCGGCAAATAGAGACTATACCACTGCGATGTCACGGCAAACCTATCTTTCAACCCACAGTAGCCTACATGCTTCTCCTCTATACCGGATAATTCCGCTAATCGTGCCGCTATCCATCGACTGTTTTGCCCATATTTACGGATATTGACAATTAAATGTTCGCCAGAACCAGAAAACTCAAAGCCAAGAATTTCGTCAACACAAAAGTCCATCATAGAGGCTTTCATGCGAGCTTTTCCCAGACAAGGAAGAAATTTAGGAAGGCACTGAAAGTTAAAATCCGACAAAGTCCGGGCAGTATTTCTCAAGTTAATATAATTCACGATGAGGGTTCTAGAAGAACCACAGCATGGCATGCTATACCCTCAATCCGACCTATGAATCCTAACGTCTCAGTGGTTGTGGCCTTAACATTTATGCAATCCGATAAAACTCCAATGTCTTGACCTAAATTTGCACACATCCGTTTTATATAAGGTGCCATTTTAGGCCTTTGTGTAACGATGGTCACATCTGCATTAACGAGTCGGTAGCTTTTCTCCCTCATCATAATTACAACCCGTCGAAGTAAGTTTCGACTGTCAATGCCAAAATATTCTGGATCACTGTCCGGAAAGTGGGCGCCGATATCACCCAAACTCAACGCGCCGAGGATCGCGTCCATAAGTGCATGAATAACCACATCGCCATCTGAATGAGCTAGCAAAGCCATCTCACATGGAATATGGACACCTCCCAGAGAAAATCCAACTCCTGAAGAAAAAGCGTGGACGTCATAACCATGGCCTATTCGCATTCAGATTTCTCTTGTTCTTCGAGGATTGTATTGGCAAGTATCAAATCTTCCGGACGAGTAATCTTTATATTATCAGCCCTACCCTCAACTATCTTTACCTCCTTACCCAACCGCTCTAAGGCGGAAGATTCGTCCGTCAAAAACTGACCATTTTTGAACGCATGCTCCATGGCCTTCACCAACTCACCGTAACGAAACATTTGCGGTGTTTGTGCAAGTCTGCAAATCCGACGATCTATCGTACTTTTAATCTGACCATGCTCTGTAATCAATTTGACCGTCTCATTGATTGGTGAAACCAAGATTCCGCCTATGGGATGTTTGTTAACACTTTCCCGCAACTTCATAATCGAGCCAAGAGTAACACAGGGTCGGACAATATCATGTACCAGAACCCAGTCACTAAAAATTGCGTCGTGAGTCAACGCTGACAAACCATTAAGTACAGACTCTGCGCGATCGATTCCGCCCTCGACCAATTCAACCCGATCATTTGTTATTGCTGGTACCGAAGACCAACACTTATCTCGAACTTTACATGGTACAACTAAGCGCTCTATCTCAGGCACTTTTACCAATCTCGATAGGCAATGTTGGGCGACGGTAGATTGTCCGAGTGGGAAAAATTGCTTAGGCAATTTTGGCGAAAAACGACTGCCAACACCCCCGGCGGGCACAATTAACCAACTACGCGCTTTACCCAAGATGGGTTATCTTGATAATCCATTTATGGACTATCATCATTTTGTTCACCCTCGTCTTCAGTGACCAAATAGAAAACCTCATTATTTCTGACCATGCCTAAATCTTCTCGAGCTATTTCTTCAATGCTGCTAGAACTGTCTTTCAAACTTGAAATTTTCTTAATTAGGTCTTCATTTTTTTCTTTAAGGCGCTTATTTTCCTCGCTTTGCTTTGTTAACAAGTTTTCCAACTCTGTCTTATGAGCAAGACTCCCATCTCCGAACCATAACTCAGCTTGAAGCGATAAAAACATAATCATTAAAATAACAAAAATCAACTTTAACAACATTCTAAATCTCGCTCTGTCTTAGAAAGACTGAAAATCAAGGCTGGAAACCAAGGCACCCGTAGTATGGAGCATTTTCGCTTCCAAGCTCAGCTTCGATGCGCAGAAGGCGATTATATTTCGCCACACGATCCGATCGGCATAACGACCCAGTTTTAATCTGCCCGGCCGCCGTGCCTACTGCTAAGTCAGCTATAGTTGTATCCTCTGTTTCTCCTGAACGATGAGAAATTATTACCCCGTAGCCAGCCTTTTTCGCCATCGAAATGGCATTCAATGTCTCGCTAAGGGTGCCAATCTGATTAAATTTAATTAAGATTGAATTTCCTATACCATTATCTATTCCACGCTGAAGAATCTCAGTGTTAGTAACAAACAAATCATCGCCAACTAATTGGATTTTTTTACCCAATTGATCTGTATGGTATTTCCATCCAATCCAATCAGACTCATCTTGTCCATCCTCAATAGAGGTGATAGGATATTGGTCACATAATTCTCCTAAAAAATCGGTAAATCCGTTCGAGCTAAATCGCTTACCCTCTCCCTTTAGGTCATAGAAGCCCGATCGGTAAAATTCGCTAGCAGCACAATCGAGTGCTAGAGTTACATCAGTGCCTAAACAATAGCCTGCCTGAGCTACTGCCTCGGAGATCATAGAAAGCGCATGCGAATTGGAATTTAAGTCGGGAGCAAAGCCACCCTCATCTCCGACAGCAGTATTTAAGCCCGAAGAGATCAACACTCTTTTGAGAGCATGGAAAATTTCCACACCCGTTTGCAAAGCTCGAGCAAAAGATCCAGCTTGAATAGGTTGTACCATAAATTCTTGTATATCAACATTGTTATTAGCATGCTCACCTCCATTCAAAATATTCATCATAGGTAAAGGCATAGTATAGTGACCCGGGGTGCCATTTAAATCACTGATATGTGAGTACAAGGGAACACCTTTACGCACAGATGCGGCTTTAGCAACAGCCAGCGAAACCGACAATATTGCATTCGCACCTAATAAACTCTTATCTTTACTACCATCCAACTCTATCATCATATTATCTGCATCTAATTGCGCAGTGGGATCTAAACCAACTAATGTATCCTTTATTCGATTGTTCACGTTGGCAACGGCGGTCAATACTCCTTTTCCCATGTAACGATTTTTATCATGGTCTCGAAGTTCTATTGCCTCCCGCGATCCTGTCGAGGCACCAGATGGTGCCATTGCGGAGGAAATGACTCCACAACTAAGTTCCACCTCAACCATCACTGTTGGGTTTCCGCGTGAATCCAAGACTTCGAATGCGCGGACATCTGTTATTACAGACATACTGACTTTACTCCTTAATCTGTCCCAAACTTAACGTACTATTAATACTTCCATGTTTTTAACCAAATTATCGATTTTTTGCACTTGCTCTAAAAACGGGTATAACAGATCAAGCGGAAGAGCTGAGGCTCCATCACACTTGGCACTATCTGGATCTGGATGAGCCTCTAAAAATAATCCCGCAAGGCCGACTGCAACACCCGACCTTGCTAGCTCAACAATGCGACTTCTGCGGCCTCCCGATGCTACAGAATGCCCATCTCTGCACTGCAGTGAATGCGTTACGTCAAAAATAACCGGTAATCCCTCGCTTATCTCCTTCATAGTTGAAAATCCAAGCATATCAACGACTAGATTATCGTATCCGAAGCAAGTACCGCGCTCGCAAACGATAAGACGCTCGTTACCGCATTCTCGAAATTTTTCAATGACATTACCCATTTGGCTGGGGCTCAAGAACTGGGGCTTTTTAATATTAATGACAGCGCCTGATTCTGCCAAAACCTTTACTAAATCGGTTTGCCTTGCCAAAAATGCCGGCAACTGCAGTACATCGCAAACCTCAGCTGCGGCAGCCACTTGATTAATTTCATGCACATCCGTCATGACATAACAGCCGAAATCGCGTTTTATGTCCTCCAATATAGAAAGTGCGGTCTCCATACCCAGACCTCTAAAAGAAAATATTGAAGAACGATTCGCCTTGTCGAAAGAAGCTTTGAATATAAACGGCATAGATAGCTTTTGAGTTGCATTAACATAGGCTTGCGCAACTTCCATTGCCAAATCGCGAGATTCGATAACATTCATCCCACCAAATATTACTAAAGGGAGACTATTAGCAATTCGCAAATCCCCAACGATAACTTCATGGTCACGGCGTGAGGTCATATTTTTTTGCACTGCGAAAATTCCACCGCCGCTTTTACGAAAGCAGTGAATAGCGGATGTCCATCACGAGGTGTTGAAGTGAATTCTGGATGAAACTGACTTGCAAAAAACCATGAATGATCGGTTAATTCGATCGACTCCACTAAGTTTCGGTCCTCTGATAAGGCTCCTATAACTAGGCCTGCGGATTTCAACTTAGGTAAAAATTTATTGTTGACCTCATACCGATGTCTATGCCGCTCCATTATGAAATCCGCTGCATAGATCTGTTTTGCTTTTGATCCCTCCAATAGGTGGCAAACTTGAGCTCCCAGTCGCATGGTGCCACCCAGATCAGATTCATCATCTCGACGTTCAAGATTGCCATCAACACCCATCCACTCTGAGATCAAGCCCACCACTGCGTAGGGAGTATTAGGATCAAACTCTGAACTATTTGCTCCAAATAATCCACAAACATTTCGAGCATATTCAATTACGGCAACCTGCATTCCTAAACATATCCCCAAATACGGAATATTGGATTCACGCGCAGTTTTTACAGCAAAAATTTTGCCTTCAATTCCCCGTGTTCCGAAACCTCCGGGCACTAAAATTGCATCGACCCCCTCGATAATCGCTGCATCTTTCTCTAAATTTTCTGAATCAATGTATCGAATTTTTACTTTTATCTTATTCTGAATCCCTGCATGGATGAGCGCTTCGTTAATAGATTTATAGGCATCCAAAAGTTCCATATATTTTCCTACCAAAGCAACACATATTTCTCCATCCACATTGAATTGATGTTCTACAACGCGATCCCATTCAGATAAATCAGCATCAGGCAGATCAATATCAAATTGATCTAAAACGTACTGGTCCAACCTCCATTGATGAAGCATCCGAGGCACTGAATATATGGTTTTTGCATCTATTAGCGGTATCACCGCCCTCTCCTCAACATTAGTAAACAGCGAAATTTTGTGCTTTTGTGATTCCTCAATTAAAACTTCTGAACGACATAAGAGCACATCTGGCTGCAAACCAATTGACCTCATTTCCTTAACTGAGTGCTGAGTGGGCTTTGTCTTTGTCTCTCCGGCTGAAGCAATATAAGGAACCAAAGTCAGATGCATTAATAGGGCGCGTTTTGGACCTAATTCAATTTTTAATTGCCTTACGGCCTCTAGAAAAGGTTGAGATTCAATATCACCAACCGTTCCTCCAATTTCTACCACAGCGATATCTGCCTTTCCTGCACCAACATGTACGCGCCTCTTTATCTCGTCAGTCAAATGCGGTATTACTTGAACAGTTCCTCCCAGATAATCCCCTTTTCGCTCTTTTCGCAAGATAGTTTCATAAATTTGTCCGCTGGTAAAATTGTTGAATTGAGTCATCTTTGAACGCAAAAACCGTTCATAATGTCCCAGATCTAAGTCTGTTTCAGCCCCATCCTCGGTTACATATACTTCACCATGCTGGTAGGGACTCATTGTTCCCGGATCAACATTTAAGTAAGGATCTAACTTTAGAATTGTAACTAATAAGCCCCGAGCTTCCAGCAAAGCCCCAAGGGATGCTGACGCAATTCCCTTACCAAGAGAAGAAACCACGCCACCAGTGACGAAAATAAAACGTGCCATAGTTTACTCGGATCAAAAATTAGATTTGCCGCACAAGTAAGACTCGAAAAGACTACGTAATCTAAACTCAACGCAAAAAGAAAAAAGAGTAGCAGAATTACCAATATGTATCTACACGGAGTTATGTTTCCACATTATTTTCAACCCGCGTTCTCCGGAGTGCGCATTCCAACCATTACAGATCCAGAGATCTCCAACAGCCACCAGCAAACCCCGACAATACAACAGAGGTATATGACTTCGCCACCATGGCTCAAGTGAGTACTCTTGAAACAATTTTTTTAGTGTCTGGGTTCTCCCCCTCCCCGATGGGCGACACCTCTCACCACCGCGCTTAACATCAACATCAAAGCTCATAGTTTGGGGCAATTGCAATCCTCCCGAATCAACTTCAACCGCTTTAAGCATTGATCCATCGGGAAGGACTAGGCTGCAAGATATATCCCAGGTAATCGGAAAGTTAGAAGCCTTTATCTCATAAAGATTTTTATGCAAAACATAAACCTTGTTACGAAATCGCCTAAATTGGTACCCACAACACGTTAAAAATGGAGATCCATCTATCCGCGCTTGCAGAAACGAGGAAAAAAACTCGTTGTGAACATTATAATTCGTAGGCGAATACCCCAGCAATGTCGGCAAATAACGGATTACATTGCCTTGTCGAGACCTCGCCAAAGTCTTTAGCTTCTTTAAATTGATGGATAGACCGCCTCTCTCATCTCGTAAATCTAAATTGTCCAAATCATCCTTAAAAATAGATTGGGCGAGCATCTGTGCATCTTTATTCAATTTAATCGTTGTGTTTATCCGCTTCTGATAGTTTGGCCATCGAGCGTTTATGTGCGGTATAATACAGTTACGCAGATAATTCCTGTCAAAGCGATTCTCACTGTTAGTTTCATCCTCGATCCAATTTAGACCTCTAGATTTGGCGATTTCTAATATACAAGTTCGTGTTAGTGTTATAAGTGGCCGGAAAAGCCTACCTTCTCGGAAGTTACGATCTAATGGGATCCCAGATAATCCTAAGCTACCGGATCCCCTGAGCAACCGATAAAACACAGTCTCAATCTGATCATCTAAATGATGTCCAAGCAGCAATGCATCTCCTTTTTTTATCAACTTAGAAAACACATCAAAACGAGCCTCTCGTGCTTTTGCCTCCTGATTAGCTGAGTCAATTATCTCAACGTGTTGAAGCGAATAATCAACTGACAACCGTTTACAATACTCAACAACAAATCTCTGCCAATCTTTTGAATTTGAAGATAATCCATGGTTTACATGAACGGCAAGTACTTTTTTTGTTGTGAAATATTCGCAAGCAAGCGTAAGGAGAACAGTGGAGTCGAGACCACCACTAAACCCAATTAGTATTCGTCCTTTTTTGCTTAAATATTTTTCTACTTCAGCAAAAAGCTCGAACAACTTCAGCTCAAATTCCTGCATAGCCTACTAGAGTACAAAAGATCTCTCCCAAGCACATCGAAAAGTACATTTGCATAAATCCTTATCCAGCTAATTGACACACGTCATGTTACCGAAAAACCACTTTTGGCACACTATGAACAGGCAGTAAGGTTACAGCTGATTGTCTATCGGTAGAAATTAATCGATAATTTCTATTCAGATTACGCCAACTCTTAATCGGTAGAGCTCGGAAATAACCTCAAAAAGAAAACGTACCAAAACTCAACCCAGCTAACTGCGCTTTAAAAATAATTTGCCTTAGTTCATCTGCTATGGATCTTACATAACCCGCAGCGTCAAGGTTCAAAAACTGCTTGAATACTGTGCTGGATCCGCCATAGCTATTTACTTTCATACGAAATAAGTGATGGCGCAAGAAATCAGTTTCGCTTCCTCCAACGGCCGAGGCAAAAGCACTAATACGGCGAGCCCATATTTAGGTTACACTTCTCGAACCTCGTAAGACTGAAAGAATCGGAAATGCTTGATATAGTTCTTTATGAACCTGAAATTCCTCCGAATACTGGAAACATAATGCGGCTATGCAGAAATACGGGATTTAAGCTCCATTTAATCGAACCTTTGGGATTTGATCTAGATAGCAAAAAGTTACGTCGAGCACGTCTTGACTATGACGAATACTATTCTACAAAAGTGTATCCAGATTGGACTCAGTATCAAATACTAAATAGTGAAAAAAAAATTTTTGGTTTCTCAACTAAAGGGAAAACATGTTATTCAGATGTCAATTATGAATCCGGCACTGCTCTCTTGTTTGGCCCTGAAACGCGGGGTCTTCCTCGGAAAGTTATTCGAGAAATTCCAGAGGAAAATTTACTCAAAATACCGATGATCCCAAATAGCAGGAGTCTAAATTTATCCAATACCGTAGCAATCGTAGTCTACGAAGCTTGGCGTCAGCTGGGTTACATCAACGGTATCATTTAAGACGTATAAACTAACGAGAAATATCATTAGGGCAGAGATGTGTGACACTATGCGTATAAAAATTGGGCTTTTTTTCGGAAGCACCACTTGCTATACCGAAATGGCGGGAGAGAAAATTCGAGATAACATAGACAAACTCGTCGGTTACCCCAGCGTGACTCTTTACAATATTGCTTTAACCAAGATCGACTCAATGTCAAAGTATGATTTTCTGATTTTCGGTATCCCCACATGGGATTACGGAGAGTTGCAAGAGGACTGGGAGGAACAGTGGGATCTTATCAATTCAATCCACATCAAAGGAAAAATAATCGCTGTGTACGGATTAGGGGATCAAGTGGGTTATCCTGACTGGTTTCAAGACGCAATGGGTTACTTGTGGCATAAAGTGAGGAAACTTGGAGCGCGGACCATCGGAGAATGGCCAAACAAAGATTATGATTTTAACAATTCAAGGGCCCTAAATAAAGAAAAGACCTTTTTTGTTGGGTTGGCACTTGATGACGAAAACCAGTCACACACCAGTGACGCGAGTATTGCGAAATGGTGTGAGCAAATCATCAAAGAGTATAGCTCGCTTAAACAATGAGAAAGAAAAATCAACTTTGTCAAAAAAGTCAAAAATCATTACCCAATTGGCATCTTAACAGTGAACCACATAAAGTTTCGTTTAAAAAAGATGTGACAATCTTGGGCGCAGGATTAGCTGGTTGCACGACCGCTTCTGCTTTGGCGAATATTGGATATAACGTCACTATAATTGATCGGCATGAACGACCTGCTCAAGGAGGATCGGGAAACAGGCAAGCTGTAATTTATCCTCGGCTATCCCGTCACATTACCCCGTTGCCTCAAATAAATTTTAAAGCAATCGTAAATGCTAGTAGCTTTTATGAATCATTTTGGCGATCAGGACTGGGAGAACAGTGTGGAGTCATGATCCTGCCAACTAGCACCCATAATGCTCAAACACAGAGGACAATTTTTCAGACTTTTGGTCAAAACAAGTCTTTTTTGAAGCTTATAAACAAACAAGATATAAAAAAAGTTAGCGGTCTCGCTCTATCCTCACCCAATGCCCTTTATTTTCCTTCTCTAGGCTGGCTTCCTCCGGTGGCAGTTTGTGAAAGATTATTAGAACATCCAAACATCAGCTTAAAAAAAGCTGTAGTCCAAAGAATTAAGTACAGACCAAAACTAAATACATGGTCTCTTTTTGACCTTAGCGAGAATCAGTTGGCTGAAACGCCTATATTAGTTTTAGCGAATGCCTTTGAATGTCTTAATTTCACGCAAACGCAATTTTTACCCGTAAAAAAAGTACGCGGACAAGTAACTGATATCCCTAGCACCATTGCCAGTATTAAACTCCGCACTGTCATATGCGGGCGCGGTTATTTCACTCCGTCCATTAGTGGAGCGCATAGTTGCGGCGCATCTTATAGCACTTCCGAAGATCAAGCGCTCTGTACTTCTGACCACAAAACAAATCTCGAAAAACTTAGTTCTAATGATCCACTGCTAAGAGAACTTACAAAACGCTTCAGTTCGGCCAAACTTGACGGACGAGCCGATTTCCGCTGCACAACACCAGATTACCTTCCTATTGCGGGAGCAGTACCCAATTTAAAGGTAATGAGGGAGGCATTCGCTGGGCTGCGAGAAGATGCGAAAAGCCAAATTGCAACATACGGAACCTACTTACCAAATCTTTATATCCACTGCGGTTTAGGATCCCGAGGCTTAAGTTACGCACCATTATGCGCACAGATACTTGCCGCTGAAATAGCGAGACAACCTTCTCCATTAGAGCAAGATCTTCTCTTAGCCATGCATCCTGCACGTTTTATAATAAGAGCCTTGAAAAAAAAGCAGCTTTGATACGCATTAAGAGGCCTGACTGTGGGTTATGGAATCGAGTGTGCTTTGATAAAGGTGAATTGCACAAGTCATTTCACCTAAATTTATTTTTACTGCTGCTAACTCAGTCATTGCAGCTGTAGAGTAATTTTGTGCTAGAAGCTGCTCAAGATAATCTGTTGCTTTCGCAAAAAAATCTAATCTCCTTGAAATCCGTCCCAAAGCGAGAAGAAGCTCACCATCATTCGGATGCTGTTTTAACCATGACTCTGCGCTAGCAAGATGATCAAGAGTTGTGGGCTCTTCTATTTTTCCAAATTGAGAGACCAAGAGAGGGCACCACCGCTTGACCAGCTCCTTTTCAAGAAGAATTTTTGCATCGGAACCTAATCCGACTGAATTTAACGCGTTGGTAAAAGTAACTATGACAGTTGATGATTTTCGGTATGTGCGAGGAATACTTTTCCAAAGTTCTTGCAATTTTTTACGCTTCGCTTGGGCATCATCACTAAATGCTTCTAAGAAATTCAGAATTTTCGCTTGATACGCTTTTTCCTCAACATAAATCTTTTTTTTGGATGACACGCTTTTACTATTTCTTAGCAAGGGGAAAAGCTCGCAAATTCTAGTCCAATTTTGATTTCCGTAACTTATGGTCACAAGATTTTCAATGATTAACCAATTGGAAGAATCTCGCTGGTGTGCTTCCCAAAGTAAATCCTCAGCCTCAGGATATCTACTCTCGTCGCAAAGCACTCCAGCAAGCAGCAGATCGGCCTCCGATCTTTGTTTTGGAAAACGTCTCTTAAGTTCTTCTATAATCTCTCTTGCTCGATCTAAGTTACCGTCATTTGCCTCTGCCTTTGCCAAATATTGCAATAAAATTTCTTTTGGAAGTATAGGTTTCTTTTCAAAAGACAACTGTTGGACTGCATCGTCCCAAGAACCGAGCACATAACTTTGAAGCCCAATCACCGTAGACTTAAAACTTTTGGTCTGTATATGATCCATCCACTTCTTCTTCAAACCAAAACCCGATGACAGATCTAAAAAAATCAAACTTACAGCAATGGCAAGAAACACAATTACACAAAACATTAAACCTGCCATCCAAATATTCATTTCAATACTCATTTGGTCGAGTACAACTAATATGTATCCTTGATGCCCTTGCACTATCCCCACAAAAAATGCTCCGAAAAGCACGGTCAGAATTAAAACTATTAAATAGCTCCTCATGGCCGATCGTCCAAGCTTTCTGAATCCATCATTTCTGTTCCTATTACAGCCGCAAATGCATTATCAGATCGTTCAATACTCAGAGATACACGGTTGACAGGTTGCTCCGCTAATCGCCGTAGCTGATGCGAAAGAGCTACGGCATTGCTTTTTAGTGGAAAAAATCGATCGACAGTGTCCGCCGCCTCTAATAAATTAATCCTATAGATGGTTCCTTGTTCAAGAAATAGAGCGTATCTCGCTTGTAACAAAAAACTCAGCAAAGCAGACCTCACGTATGATTCTTGCTGACTATCAAGTAATGGTGGGATGGAATCACTATGTTTTTGGATGCTAATAAAGCCCTCTAGCTTCTGCCACAAACCTAACCCACCTGTTTTTGAATCGAGAGTGTCCGGAGTCGGCTTCTCCAAGATAGGAGCAATAGAATATGTCGAACTTTTTGTACTTTCTAGCAGAAAAATTTTCTCGCCGATATCCGATATTTCCAAAAATATTTCCTCGAAATTATTACTCCTCATAGCTTTTAGATCCTTAATATCCATAGCAAGAGCAGCGCGGACAGATAAAAAGTTTGGATCATTTAATTCGGCAAAAATGTCATCGATAAGTGTCAATAAACGCACCATGTCTTCAACATTTCGACTAATTTTTGCTTCATGTTTCGCTAATCTCATCAGGTAAATGGACTCCATAAGTAACCATTTATCTCCCGAAAAATCGCTACTCTCCGTCGTTAATTTCGCTGTTTTATTAATGAACTTTTCCAGACTTGTCACTCGATCGATAAGCAGATTAGATTTTGATAATTGTTGACGGAAATCACTAGTGATCGCTTTTTCACGGGTGATGCTAGTCTCCAAACTAGACACCTTAGAAAAAATAGACTTCAAAGAATTGTCCACAGAAAGTTTTTGGTGGTACCACAAGAAAAACATTATAGAAACTACTATTGCAAATAGAACTAAAATCAAAAAAATATTTTTTGACCAAGGTCTCCCCACCTGAGCTATTTTAATTTGTTTCTCTGTTGGCTTATCCGAATTGGGCACTTATCAACTCCACGTTTTTAAGAAAAATTACTCAGCACTACCTCAATTCAAAAGAACTGCGTTGTTGCCGTTGTCTCTGTGAGAGCAGACATCACGGCTTCACACACTGAGTGCGGAGCTGCGCCCTTTGCAACATTCAATAGACGATAACCCATATCAGCCGCGTAGCCACCAACTCGATCACTCGGCACAACGACCCTCAAATTGGACGCGATCAGACGAGATGGAGGACCTAATAACTTAAGTGATGCTGCACTATGAGCAACCAGACAGTCTATTGATGGCAACACCATTAACGCATTTTTTAAGTTCTGCTCGTCAGTTACCCGCCTATAGAGTTCAGAATAGGTGACCTGCGCTCCTCGTTTCGCTAGCTCGCAGGCGAGTTTTTCGCGACCACCCTGCCCCCTGAAGATAACAATTCTTTTAGATCTGACATCCTTTAGTCCGTGAAGGGAGAGAAGACCTTCCGTTGTTTCCGTTGAGGGTGAGATTACCTCTAAGTTATGGTGACTGACGCATTCGGCAGTTTGAGCGCCAATAGCAAAAAACACCATATGACGAGGCAACATCGGCCAATATTCCTCCAATAAAGATAACCCTATGCGTGCTGCATGTACACTTACAAATATGGCAATGTCAAAGTGATCAAAATCAAGGATATTAGTTTTTATACGTTCATCTCGCTCGATCTCCTCAATGCGAGTAATAGGAATACAAAGGACATTAGTCATTGCATCATCTAACTGTCTAACTAACTCGTCATCAACTCGCTGAGCGCGAATCAGCAATACTTTTCTTTGGCAATTCATAACGACCTACCGACTCAGATTCCAGCTACATCATTTAGGATTTTATCGGCGCCGAGCCCAAGTAATTTGTCGCCAACTCTATTCCCCAACTTAACCGCATTGTTTGGACAATCTCGGTCCTGTGCACATAATATCGACGTGCCATCTATACTTCCAACCATGGCCCTTAAAACAATTTCATTGCTCCCTCTTACCAACTCGGCATATGCCGCAATAGGAACTTTACAGTTTCCATTTAGACGAGCGCTCACCGACCTTTCGGCAGTCACACAAAACCCTGAAATCCTGTCATGAAGTGGCAAAATTAAAGACTTAATACTTTTATCTACAACCTTACATTGGATGGCAATGGCTCCTTGCCCTGGTGCCGGCAACATTTCTTTAATTGATAAACGAGAGGAAATTCGGTGATGTAAATTAAGTCTTTCTAAACCAATAGAAGCGAGAATAATTGCATGGTAACTTCCATCGTCTAGCTTATCCAAGCGAGTATTAACATTACCTCGAATTTCTTTGACCTCAAGGTGGGGATGGGCTGCCAATAACTGACTACGACGACGAAGACTCGATGTACCAACAACCGAGCCGGGTTTAAGATTTTTTAATGGACTTGACAAGTTCGTCACCAAGGCATCACACGGATTTCCTCGAGCACATACTGCGCCCAAACAAAAATCTTCTGACAATGTGTTTGGCATATCCTTTAGTGAATGAACAGCAATGTCAGCACGTCCATCAAGCAACGCGCTCTCCAGTTCATTAATAAATAATCCCTTACCTCCAATCCCTGAGAGCGCAGCATCAAGAGCTTGATCACCCTTCGTATTCATTGCGACCAACTCTACCTTTAATCTTGGATTCAATTCCGATATTTTTTCTTTGACGAAATCTGCTTGCCAAATTGCCAAGGGGCTTCGCCTAGTTGCAATGCGGATAGATTCCGTCACATTTATAACCTCTGCAATTAAAATAAACTTATTATCAACGTTTTATTGCCCATTGCCAGTCGTTCGTGAATTTTTTACACTCAACACTTTGACACTGATACCTCTTAGTAAAGTTTAGTCTCTAAAATAATTCGTAACCTTTTTAACCCTTGACAAGAGTTATAGATTTTTCTGACGAGAGCATTTAGTTATAATACAAAAAAAATTAATAATTTATGGCAAGAACAATGGACGAATCAGAGTCAGCCAACAAAAAAATTGCCAAGGAATCTGTCAATGTGTCTTGGGGCGGTCGTTTTAATGAGCCCATCGATGACTTTGTAAAACGTTTTACCGCATCTCTCTCTTTTGACAAACGTCTTTTTGACGAAGATATCCTCGGCTCGATAGCTCACGCGCAAATGCTTGAACATGTGGGCATATTAACCTCAGGCGAAACAGAAAAAATCGTAAACGGCTTAGAACAGATTAAAAAAGAAATCGTCAATAATAAGTTCAACTGGCTGTTGGAGCTAGAAGATGTCCACATGAATATTGAGGCGGCTCTCGTTCAAAGAATTGGCGCGGTTGGGAAGAAACTGCACACAGGCCGTTCTCGCAATGACCAAGTCGCGACCGATCTCCGTCTGTGGCTTCGCAATCAAATAGACTCTATAAACACACTACTATTCAACTTGCAGCGAGGCATTATTGAGTTAGCGTCATACCATTCTGGAACGATTATGCCGGGTTTTACCCATCTACAGATCGCACAACCGGTAACCCTAGGTCATCATCTATTAGCTTGGAATGAAATGTTGGAGCGTGATTACGGTAGATTGACAGACTGCAGAGCACGCTTGAATCAATGTCCATTAGGGGCTGCAGCTCTCGCAGGAACAACCTTTCCAATCGACCGAAAATTCACGGCATCAAAACTTGGCTTTGCAAGACCGACTGTAAACTCCCTCGATTCGGTGAGCGACCGAGACTTTGCCATAGAATTCTGTTCTGTTGCCAGCATCCTAATGTCACATCTCTCACGGATGGCTGAGGAGCTAGTGCTCTGGACTTCCGCACAGTTTAATTTCGTAACGCTACCGGATCGATTTTGTACCGGCTCTTCGATAATGCCTCAAAAGAAAAATCCTGATGTTCCAGAACTAGTTCGTGGTAAATCTGGAAGGATCACAGGTAATTTAATGGCACTTCTTACAATAATGAAGTCACAACCACTTGCATATAACAAAGACAACCAAGAGGATAAAGAACCTCTCTTTGATAGTGTGGACACTGTATCAGATTGCCTCAGAGCATTTGCTGATATGATTCCCAACATAAAAGTCGGAGAAGATAACATGCTAGAGGCCGCTGCCAAGGGTTTCTCGACCGCAACAGATCTTGCAGACTACCTCGTAAATAAAAATGTGCCATTCCGCGAGGCACATGAGATCGTTGGGCAATCTGTCGCTTTTGCGATTGTGCAAGGTTTAGAACTTCATCAACTTAGTCTTTTTCAAATGAGGCAGTTTTCCACTAAAATTGAGGAAGATGTATTTGATATTCTAACGGCAAAAGGTTCCGTAGCGTCTCGTGCTCACTTTGGAGGAACATCACCTGCTGTTGTAGCTGAGGCCGCCAATCGCGCTATGACCACTATTAAAAGTCGCTAAAATTTAACGTAACACTCTCATTGGCCTGGGCTAGAATGGCCTTTTCCAGCTTATGCTCAAGCAAAATATTATCTTGCGTATCTCTCCACTTTCCTTCTTGCAAAGTAAAATGAAACCCGCCGGTTATATCAGCGAGCCATATTTCTCGGGAGGTAACTTGGCGCGAGAGTATAATTTGGCTTTTGTTACTCTCCACTGTGAGAGTGAGCATGCCAGAGGAGTTTTCGCTATCTATATCTGCATCGCAATTGTCGAGCACCTCTTCAAGATTAAACATCAGCTCATCTACCATTCGATTGAATTCGTGCTCGTTCATTTTTTACCTCTGCATCAAGATGATATCAGTATAAATGATTAAGTGTTTTCTTCCACTCCCGCCGGTATACTTTGGCATCTTATCTCGGATAACGGAAATGTTGGTATACGCGCGTATCACTTTAATCTTCGCAGTAATGATTGTTTCCTTACTTGCTGGCTGCGGTAATAAGGGGCCGCTTTATCTGCCAGAAAATTCCTCAGAAATTTTTTACACTGAAATCTCGAGTGATTCTTAATGAGTGTATTATCTAGAAAAAAACAACAACTGTGGATAGAGGGTCTTTCTATAGAAGAACTTACCGAACGATACTCTACGCCCTGCTATATATATAGCCATGCAACTATAAGATCAAATTTTGTAGCTTACCAAGACGCACTTCAAGGATATAAGCACCTGATTTGCTTTGCGGTCAAAGCTAATTCGAATATCGCTATCCTCCAAATTCTCGCTCGTTTAGGCGCAGGGTTCGATATTGTTTCTGTAGGTGAGTTAGAGCGAGTTTTAATCGCCGGAGGAGATCCAAAGAAAATAGTTTTTTCTGGAATAGCAAAAACTTCAGTCGAAATGAAACGCGCATTACAGGTGGGAATCTACTGCTTTAATATCGAATCAGAAGAAGAACTGTTGCTACTGAACGAAGTGGCTTTAGATGTCGGACTACTTGCGCCGATTTCGGTGCGAGTCAACCCCGATGTTGACCCTATCACCCATCCATACATTTCAACAGGACTCAAAGAAAGTAAATTTGGTATTGATATTAGTGAAGCGGAAAACATTTACCGCCAAGCAAAAAGTTTAAAAAATATCCGAATAATCGGAATCGACTGCCATATAGGGTCACAAATAACTGAATTGCAACCAATAATAGAGGCACTCGAGCATCTAATAGTGCTATCTGACAAGCTAAAGAGTCAAGGAATACATTTGGAGCATATTGATTTGGGAGGCGGACTTGGCGTTCGTTATGAAAAAGAGGAACCTCCGTCGATTAAAGCATACCTAAATTCAGTTTTAAATTGTTTTTCGGGCCGAAATGAAACGTTAGTTTTAGAACCGGGGAGGTCCATTATAGCTGAAGCGGGTTATCTCGTAACACGGGTCCAATACCTCAAAAATAATGATGTAAAAAATTTTGCAATAGTGGACGCAGGAATGAATGACATGCTTCGTCCAGCGTTGTATCAAGCTTGGATGGATATACAAGCAGTCACCTTAGATAATGACAAGCCCAAAACATATTTTGATGTGGTGGGCCCGGTATGCGAAAGCAGTGATTTCCTCGGTTTGAACAGACTGTTGTCAATTGATTCGGGAGATTTACTCTGTGTGCATTCAGCAGGAGCTTACGGATTTGCAATGAGTTCGAATTACAATAGTCGTCCGAAAGTCGCAGAGATCATTGTATCTGGTGATAACGCGTATCTCGTGCGAGAGCGCGAAAATCTCTCAGATCTTACTCGAGGAGAANAGCTACTCCCTGAGCTTATACTAAAATGAAAATCAAATTCTCCAAAATGCAAGGATCAGGCAATGACTTNGTGGTCATAAATTCTCTTACCCAGAATGTGAGGATCAGCNCTGATATGGTACGTCACATTGCTGATCGTCGTTTGGGAGTTGGATGCGACCAATTACTGTTTATNCAAGCACCAATAAACTCAGAAACAGATTTTGATTTAGACTTTTACAATCATGACGGAAGCAAGGCGGAACAATGTGGGAATGGAGCTAGGTGCGCTGCCCAATATGTTTTCAAGAAAAAATTGACTGGCAACCGACTAATAAAAATGCAGACAAAAGCTTCACTTGTCCATTTACAATTGAATGATGACAAATCCGTGACCGCTGATATGGGTAATCCAATATTTGATCCCAAAAAAGTCCCGTTTGATGCACCAAAGGAATCAATGTTATACAAAATCGATTTAGACGGCACTATCGCAGATATTGCCGTAGTATCCATGGGAAACCCACATGCGATTATCACAGTAGATAACATAGACACCGCGGAAGTTGCCAAGATAGGCAGATTACTGCAAAAACATCCGCGTTTCCCAGATAGAGTAAATGTGAATTTCATGCAATTGGTGAACCGAAAAAAAATTAAGTTACGTGTTTTTGAACGAGGAGTAGGAGAAACGCCAGCATGTGGTACCGGGTCATGTGCTGCAGTAGTAGCAGGAGTTCGGCAACAGGTGATAGACTCAAGAGTTGAAGTTTCATCACCTGGTGGAACACTGGAAGTAGAGTGGTCTGGTGCGAATAATCCAGTAAAGGTAACAGGGCCTGTAGAGCATGTCTTTGACGGTATATTGAATTATGAAGAATAATCAAACAATAAATATGGAACAGACCGTGAGCGAGTTTTTAAAAGAGAATCCTACGTATCTTTATGACCATGTAGAAATTCTTGAGAATCTCTATTTACCGCATTCAACTGGTTCAGCAATCTCATTAGTGGAGAGACAAGTAGCTATTCTGAGAGAACGCAACAAAGATTTGCGGATTAAATTGGAGTTACTAAGTAGCCAAGCAATAAAAAATGAAGAAAGGTTGGTAAAAACGCAGAATTTAATACTTGCGATGCTAAATGCTCCAACCATTAATAGATTGACACAAATTCTGCTTACGGACCTGCATAACAGCTTTGACGTAGAATTCTGCTCGTTAACTATACTCACAGGGGATAACAGGTTAAAAGACCCAGAAGCAAAAAGTGCTCCTCTCTGTACCGCAAAGAAACAAATATCGTCTATTTTATCCTCGAAAGTTCTGTGCGGAATTGTGAGAGAGGGAGACACTCAATTTTTATTTGGAAGCGCCGCTAGTAAAATTGGGTCCGTAGCGACGGTAGTTATCGGCCAAGATAGTCCGATCGCTGTACTCGCACTCGGAAATCGTGATAAAAACTTTTACACTGCAGATACAGGTACCTTATTTTTGAGCTATCTCGGGTCTATTATTGATCACATCCTCCAGTTACTTATTAAGAAGTCTTATGATCAAGAGTGTCAAAGTCAATAGATATCAGCTTACGCTGATTAGCTTCATCCTATGGTATCTCTCTTCCTTAACTCTGACGCATGGGTTACAAATCAGCATCGTGACTAGCGCTGTAGCCTCGGCAAATTTCCTGCTATGACTAAATCAAAATTAATTTTCTTTTCCTCAATAATAATCTGACTTATCGATACCTTCAATCTCTGTCCCAATTGAAAAACACATCCTCGTTTTTCTCCCGTCAGACGATGCAATATGGGGTCAAATTCATAATAGTCACCGGATAGTTTACTCACATGCAAAAGACCCTCTACATGCAAATCGTCAAGAGTGATGAAAAGACCAAACCCAGTTACTTGAGTCACCATTCCGAAGAATTGCTCGCCTACCCTGTCCAGCAAAAACTCACATTTTAGTCCGTTTATAACATCGCGAGTAGCATCATCGGCCCTTCTTTCCGAAAAAGATACTCGACAACCGACTTTATCCAATTCTTCCAAAGAATACATCGGCACTTTCACTGCCTCTGTTCCAACTTTATACCCTTTGGTCTCATCGTCAAAAAAAAGAGAACCCAACTCGTTTTTAAAAGAATTTCGAATTATTCTGTGAACAACCAAATCTGAAAACCGTCGTATCGGAGAGGTGAAGTGTGTATAGACCTCATATGACAGCCCAAAATGACCAATATTATTTGTCTGATAAACTGCACGATTCATTGAGCGTAACATAACAGCCTCGATGACCGATTTATCCTCTCTGTTGTTGATCTTGCGGAGGACATCCGAGTAATCCTGCGGACAAGGCTCATTGCCTCCACCGAGCTCTATGCCAATCTCTTGCAAAAACGAGCGCAAACTGACTACTTTCATTGGATCTGGCTCCTGATGCACTCTATAAAGGGTCGGAAAACCAATTTCATTTAATAACCTCGCGGCACACACATTTGCACATAGCATGCACTCCTCCACTAGCCTATGCGCAACTGTTCGCTCCAAGGGTAATATACTTTCAATTTTTCTCTGATCGTCAAATAACAGACGCGTTTCCTGCATTTCAAAATCAATAGTGCCTCGCGACCTTCGCTTCCTTTTCAACGCATCATATAACTGTTTCAACACGACAATTTGTGGTGTGAATTCAAAGAATGGTTTATTTTTCGACCGCTTTTTAAGGCTTGAATTGTTCAAAATTGTTGCCACTTGAGTATAAGTCAGCCTGGCGTGTGAGTTAATGGTACTTTGAAAAAAACGAAATTTTCGTACTTCGCCTGAGACGTCAATATACATTTCGCACGCGATACAAAATCGATCAACATTTGGCAGAAGAGAACACAATCCATTGGACAATTTCTCTGGCAACATAGGAACAACATCATCAGGAAAATAAACTGATGTTCCGCGTTCTAATGCCTCCTCATCAACTGCCGAACCCGGCAGAACATAGTGAGATACATCTGCAATCGCTACGATTAATTTCCAACCTCCATCGACTTTCTCTTCACAATAAAGGGCATCATCGAAATCTTTCGCGTCCTCTCCATCAATAGTTACAAAAGGAAGTTGCCTAAGATCAACACGTTCCGGAGAGTGTTGAATAGTTTCATTAATATCTTCTATCTCTGACCTTACCTCTTTACTCCATGACTGAGGTATTGCATAAGTTATTATCGCCATCGCAGTCTCAACTCCCGGATCTTTTATATCACCAAGAATTTCGACTATGCGCCCTGTTGGTTGAGAATTCAAAGAGGGTGGATAGTTCACCTTTACTACTACTATTTGTCCAATGATAATCTGATCAATCTTTTTGCATTGGATCAATATATCTCGACTGATACGAGGATTATTTGGTCTTACAAAAGCATGTCCCCCTTTAAGAAAAAATCGACCAACTAATTTAGGTGTTTTTCGTTCAACTACTTTGGCCACTCGACCTTCAGGACGACCTTTTCGGTCCAATCCGATAACGCGAACCATCGCAATGTCCCCGTCAAAAACTTGAGTCATTTCGCAGGTAGGCAAGAAAATATCTCTCATATCTTCACAAGAACAATCGAGAAACCCAAAGCCCCTTGGATGCCCAATGACGCTTCCTTCGAACAGTCTTGTCTCATCCAGTACACTATATTCATTTTTGCAGTTAGTTATCAGCTGTCCGTCTCGCTCCATAGCGTTTAGACGTCTGGATAGTGGCTGCGCATGTTCTGTACCGAGAGATAGGTAATCTAAGATATCTTTGAGTGAAAGGATAGAGTCATATTTATCTAAGATGTCGAGGATAGACTTTCGATTGGGGATTTCTAATAGATATTTTTTTGGCTTTCGGATTTCTGTATGACGATTGAAACCTTTTTTTTTTCTCATTCAAATCCTCTTGAACAACTTAACGAACGGTAGGCATCCAAACTTAGCAAAATGCTTGCCTTCTACTGAAAGAAAACCCTCTCTTAAAAATTTTTGAGTAAGGGTGAAGACGGAAATTGAACGTTTTAAATTGTGTTGAAATAACTCTTAAGAATTCGCTCAACTCAACTTTTCCTTAATTCTTGCAGACCTTCCAGAACGGTCACGCAAGTAGTAGAGCTTTGCACGACGAACCGCTCCTTTGCGTTTGACCATGACACTGTCAACCAAAGGACTGTATAACTGAAAGGTCCGCTCGACTCCAATGCCGCTAGAAATTTTTCGAACCGTAAACGATGAATTCAAACCTCGATTCTTTTTACCAAGTACGACTCCCTCAAAAGCCTGTAAGCGCTCGCGAGAACCTTCTTTCACTTTTACTTGAACAACTACGGTGTCGCCAGGGCTAAAGTGAGGTATCTCTCTAGTGATCTGCTCTTTTTCAAGTTCTTCTATTATAGTTGTTTTACCACTCATTTGTTCATTCTCCATTTTCATCTACAAGAAAATTAGTTCTATTTGACCTATCTATTTTACGAGGGAACAATATCCCTCAGCATCTTAACGATCATTATTTTCCATTCCAATAAGATCTCTCTGCTCCTCATTAAGACTCAATGATGCAAAAATATCTGGTCTTCTGGAACGCGTTCTAATTAGTGCTTGTCTTAAACGCCAATTCCTTATTCTGTCATGGTCTCCTGACAGTAAGACCTCAGGAACCTTTAGGCCTTCTACATCGGTCGGTCTTGCGTATTGCGGATGCTCCAGCAACCCAGAGGAAAAAGAATCTTGCGCCGCCGCATCCTCGTGGCCTAGGGCTCCCGGGATTAATCGAATTATTGCGTCCGAAACAACCATCGCGGCCAACTCTCCTCCACTCAGAATATAATCTCCGATAGACCACTCTTCATCCACCTCAAGGCGAATAAATCTCTCATCTACACCTTCGAAACGTCCCGCCACCATTATCAAACCCTGTCTTTTGACAGATTTTTTCATTTCAGAGTGACGCAAAACGTGCCCCTGAGGACTTAAGTATACTACCAAAGTATCACTTTCCGATACCCAATTCCTAGCTGCGGCTACAGCTTTTTTCAGCGGTTCAACCGTCATTATCATCCCTGGTCCACCGCCATATGGGCGAGAGTCCACCGTACGGTGCAAATCCCGCGTAAAATCCCGAGGATTAAAAACAGCTAGCTTGACGAGTCCACGCTTTATGGCTCGGCTGCTTACACCATAGTCGAACATTATTGAAAACATTTCAGGCAAGATACTTACGACTGCAATTTTCATCAATTAGAGTTCCGTTGGCATACCCTTGTTAAAAGTCTGGATCCCAGCTCACTTGAATATATCCATGAGTGCGACTGACCTTGAGAACGTAATCCTCAATAAAAGGTATTAGTCGTTCGCGATAATCAATGCTGGCTTTGTCGCCTGAAACCAGCAAAACATCATTTGATCCGGTAGCTAGCAGGGAGCTAACAACCCCTAAGTCGTCCTCCTCGCCAGCAAAAAAATTCCTAATTCGTAATCCGATTAACTCATGCCAATAATATTCATTTACATCAGGACTTGGCAGTACATCCTTATCAACAAGAATATTGCACCCACACCAAGCCTTGGCTCTGTCTCTATCGTTAACACCCTCTATATGAGCGATCAACCCACCACTATGCATTTGCCAATCATCTAAGAAAAGCGGCTTCAACCCATCTTTATCTATCCATAATGGGTGATAACTCATTAAACCTTCAATTTTTTCGGTGTACGACCTTATTTTAACCCAACCATATATACCATACGGGCATAAAAGTCTGCCTAGCACAAGATTGTTTTTGCTCAAAACACATTTCATAAAAAACAATCAAGCTATCTCTTTTCCAGCCTCTTTCAGTAACGCATTCACTCGCTCGCTAATTTTTGCACCTTGGTCAGACCAATATGATGCTCGTTTAAGATCTATGCGAAGACGCTCCTCCGCGCCTCTTGCAACCGGATTAAAAAAACCTATCCGCTCTATGTAACGACCATCTCTGGACCTCCGTGCGTCACATACAGTTACATAGTAGAAAGGTCGCTTTTTCGCGCCCCCACGCGCCAATCGTATTGTTACCATTTTTTTTCCTGTAGTTAGTAAATGTTGTTCGCAAAAGTATGTTTGTTAAAAAAGCTAAAATCCTTTTACTGTGCTGGTAGCTAAAAAGCGCGTAAGTGTAAGACATAGCGAGACGAAAAAAAAGTAATTTATCTCCATATTAAGAATGTGTTACGAACATTTGATTGATTTCATAGTGAAGACCTCCATGGGCTTTTGTTAAAATCTTCTACTAATTGGTGTGCGTTTGGTCATCAGCCCGCGCATCATATTCCCGAGGTCTTGCCCTTTCATGCGTTTCATCATTTTTCCCATCTGCTTATATTGTTTCACCAACCGATTCAAGTCTTGGATCGTTGTACCGGAACCTTGCGTGATTCGTCGCTTTCGTGATCCATTTAAAATCTCAGGATTACGGCGCTCTGCAGGTGTCATTGAGTCAATTATCACCTCCATGCGCGCAAACTGATTTATTGCGTTGGATTGATGCGCCATATTGGCGATATTTCCAATACCAGGCAATTTTTCTATCATGCCCGACATGCCCCCCATATCTTTCATCTGGTGCAATTGATCACGTAAATCCTCAAGGTCAAAAGCTTTGCCACGAACAAATTTACTTGCAAGTTTTTGTGCTTTTTGCTTGTCAATCTTTCGTTCCGCTTGCTCTATAAGAGTAAGCATATCTCCCATGCCTAAGATACGGGACGCAATCCGCTCAGGGTGGAACGGCTCAAGGTCATCAATTTTTTCGCCAATACCTACGAACTTTATTGGCTTCCCCGATATCCGCTTGGCAGTCAATGCAGCGCCACCTCGAGCATCACCATCAACTTTTGTTAGAATAATTCCTGTGAGCGGCAACACACGATTAAACTCGGCGGCTGTGTTGGCGGCATCTTGTCCAGTCATAGCGTCAAGAACGAAAAGCGTCTCTATAGGCTTACAACTCGCATGAATGCGCGAAAGTTCACTCATCAGCTCTGAATCAACATGAAGTCTACCGGCAGTATCCACTATGAGCACATCAACAAAACGTTTTTTAGCTGCCTGAAGAGCCGCCTGAACAATTTTTTCCGGTTTCTGGGTGTCCTCACTATCAAAAAATTCCGCATCTACCTCACTACTCAAAACTTCTAATTGTTGAATCGCTGCAGGACGATACACATCGGCCGAAACCAGCATAACCTTCTTTTTTTCTCTGTTTATCAGATATCTGGCTAATTTAGCGGCAGTGGTAGTCTTCCCCGCGCCTTGCAGACCAGCAATCAAAATCACTGCGGGTGGCTGAATAGAAAGATTAAGCGCCTCATTCTTACTCCCCATGAGTGAGGTCAGTTCTGTTTCGACAATTTTTAAGAATTGCTGTGCCGGTGTGAGGCTACTTTGTACCTCCTGGCCCAATGCTCGATTTCTAATCTGTTCTATAAGTTCTTTTACTACTGGGAGCGCCACATCTGCCTCAATAAGGGCGGTACGTACCTCTCGCAAAGTATCTCGAATATTAGTTTCACTCAGACTTGCCCTACCAGAAATCTTTTTTAGAGAAGAAGTAAGCCGACCGCTTAGATTTTCGAAGATGGCCACAATAAATCACCTTTTTGATTAAAAAATTTAGTTAAAAATCTGTCTCACGCTCTTCTACCGATTTAGGGTTTATGACACACTCATCCAAATTCGAGGGAAATTTCAATTTATGACGAATTCGTTACTTAGCTTAATAACTGTGACTCTCTACTCAGCTGCCTTTGTTTATCAAACATCTCAAGCTCGACGAAATCCTACTTTCGATATCTTAAGATTAAAATATTTGACTGCTGTCGCCGTGTTAATGCATGGAGGCACTACAATCTCCCTCATAACTCATCCTGATGGCTTAGATTTAAGTTTGATTAACGTCTGTGTGCTCACAGCTTTCATAGTCAACACGTTAGTGATGACAAAACAGTTAGATACAATTTTAAATACTTTATATGTCCTATTATTTCCTGTCTCAGGAACACTATTACTTGTCGCAGCAGTAACTGCAGGAAGCAAACCCATTATGCCAGCATCACCCGCTTTACAAGCTCATGTAGTATCCTCAATGCTTGCATATAGTCTCATCACTATCTCCTCACTTCAAGCACTCCTAATCGAACTTCAAATCAGACAACTGAAATTCAAAAGCCAAAATAAGATAGTCAGCACTCTCCCATCTTTAGAAGTTATGGAAAAGCTTCTTTTCAGAATTATTTTCTTGAGTGAAGTCTTGCTTTCCATCTCACTCGTGTCCGGGTTTTTCTTCTATGATAATTTACAAGAACAAAAACTACTGCATAAAGTTGCGTTCAGTAGCATGGCTTGGCTTTGTTTCGCAATTTTATTGTTTGGTCGATTATTTAAAGGCTGGCGGGGTCCACTTGCAATTAGACTTACTTGGATTAGTTTTATTTGTTTAGCTTTAGGCTTCGTCGGAACCAAATTTGTCCTAGAGTACATACTCAAAATATAGGCATTGATATTTATTCATACAAGTCTATTGCCAAAGTACGCGAACTGATTCAACATTAATCCTTCTACATTAGTGAGGCCTACCATTTTTGGATTCTTCTAATTCACTCGTATTATGGTCAATTCTGATAATCTTACTCTTGATTTCGGCTTTCTTCTCAGGATCTGAGACAGGCATGATGTCGCTAAATCGATACAGATTACGCCATCAGCGAAAAACTAGCGCGGGAGCGAGACGAGCGGCTAAATTGCTGGCCACGCCCGATCGACTGATCGGATTGATATTAATAGGGAACAATGCAGTTAACATATTGGCCGCCATTATCGCCAATATGTTAGCAATAATCTATGTGGGACCAACCGCAGCACCATGGGTTGCGACCGCCACTCTCACCATTTTAGTGCTTGTTTTTTCTGAGGTTACTCCTAAGAGTATCGCAGCGCAAAACCCTGAGTGGTTTGCCTTCAGAGCGAGTCATGTATTAAAACCTTTATTACAAATATTTTCTCCTATAGTCTGGGTAGTCAATCAATTAACCAATACCCTAATTGCTCAGCTAGGATTTGATCCCAAAAAGCATCGTGATGATGGTCTCAACACCGAGGAGTTGCGATCAATTGTTGATAGCTCCTCCCACAAAATATCAGATAATCACCAAAGAATGCTAACTGGAATTTTGGATTTGGAAAATGTTACCGTGGAGGATATTATGATTCCGCGCAGCGAGATAATTGGACTCGATTTAGAAAATTCCTTAAGTGCTTTAGTAGAACAAATATCTAACTCTGAATACAGCCGGTTGCCTCTTTATGAAGGTGATATAAATAAAATTGTTGGCGTGTTTAAAGTTCGAAAGGGACATCAGCTCCTCAGCTCAGATCATGTTAATTACAATACCGTCATAAAATTCTCTGAAGAACCTTACTTTATTCCAGAGAGTACAAGTTTAACAAAACAACTCCTTAACTTTCAGAAACATCGCAAACGCTTTGCAATCGTCGTTGACGAGTATGGAGAAGTTCAAGGTTTGGTGACACTTGAGGATATTCTTGAAGAAATCGTAGGCGACTTCACTAGCCATGCCCCGCATCAAGAGCATGAGATTATAAAACATGACAAAGATGTCTTTTTAATAGACGGAGCAGCCACAATCCGTGAAATTAACAAGTCAACAGGTTGGAGTTTACCTACCGACGGTCCTAAAACTCTAAATGGCTTGGCATTGGAGCAATTACAACGGATACCGGACGGTAACGTTAGCTTTCCTCTGCCTCGTTACAGATTTGAGACGGCAGAATTCAACAGCGTTATGATCAAAAAGCTTTTCGTGCGGGCCCTAGAAGCGCAAGATTAAATGGAGGAATGATTGCACCACCTAAAAAACAAGTATTTATTTCGTGATCATTTCTCTGAACTAAACTGACTTCTCATCGGCCTATAAACCTTCGTACTTATCCTTCAGAATAAGATCTCGTAAAGGCTAAACGAAATCTTATTCTCTTTTAATACCGGTGATCAATGATGGTATCTCAGTTGATATTGCATTTGATATTTGCGTCACCAAAACAATTTAACATACCCACGATAATTCGGAGTGTCATACCCCATATCCTGTAATCATGAAATTGAACCATAGGCACATTCTTTTTAAATTTTTTGTAATTTATCAAAAGAGATTGATAATTATCCAGACACAAAAAGTAATCTACTGGAACTCGAAATATACAATCTGTTTCCGACGTTTGTGCCGTGAGAACTGGGTTGCCTATCATGCACCCCACAAATGGGATCACAACAGTCTGTCGATTTTGCGGCGTGATCGGCGGTAATGTGGTTAGTGGCTCAATTTTATCTCTTGATAATCCAATTTCTTCACCTGTTTCTCTAAATGCGGTCTCGAGCATATCCGAATCGGATCCCTCCCACATCCCTCCGGGGAATGCTACTTCTCCACGATGATAAGTGACTGATTCAGATCGTTTAGTGAGCAAAATCTCGAAGTTATTGCCGCTTTCACATAACAATAAGAGTACCGCAGCATGTTGCGGGTCGCCCAAGGATGGAGCTTTTACCCTGACTAACCCATTTTTTTTTAAACTTCGAATAAGTTTTACTTGCATTTCGCAATTATAATCAATTAAGAGAAAAGGAAAAACTAATGAAATACTGTTCTCATTGAAGTGGCACGGTTGTGAAAGCGATCCCAGAGGGGGACGATAGGCACCGGTTTGTATGCGTTAAGTGTAAAAAAAATACACTATCACAACCCACAAATAATCGTTGAAACTGGGCCAACTTACGATCATCGTATTCTTCTTTGTAAAAGAGCTATTGCCCCTAGATTTAGATTTTGGACACTGCCCGCGGGTTTAGTGGAAAATGGGGAAACTACCGAGGATGGAGCCATAAGAGAATGTTATGAGGAATGTTTGGCGAAGCTAAAGGAAGTAAGGCTTTTTGCAATTTTTGACATCCCAAGGATTAATCAAGTTTACCTTTTCTATCGAGCTCGATTTACAGACCCATCTTATTCGCCTACCGCCGAATCATCGGAGGAAGACCTGTTGGACGCAAGTTCAATTCCTTGGGGGGGATTGGCATTTCCAGTAATGACTATGGCGTTGAGACGTTTTCTAAGTGCTCGGAGTGCTCGTAATTTTAGAGTATATGAAGCGATCGATTGACAAAAGTATCTTTTTGCGGCTCCACCGCGCGCTATTTTTCTTCACTCAACCGGCTATCGAAGGTGCGATTTTACAAAAGACCACTCTCTAATCTGCAGAGGCACTCTCCTTAATTGCGTCGTCTATCAAAGTTTGCAATTCTCCATTTTCATACATTTCAGAAACTATATCACATCCTCCAATTAGCTCTCCCAGAACCCAGAGTTGCGGAAATGTTGGCCAATTACCAAACTTGGGTAGATTTGCTCTGATCTCCGGATTCGATAGCACATCAACATATGCGAACTCATGCCCACAGTCCATCAGAGCCTGTACAGTACGAGCTGAAAAGCCACATTGGGGCTGCGTAGGAGAACCTTTCATATAAATAATTACGGTATTATTTGTCACTTGTTCTGCTATGTTTTCCATAACGTTCATTGATGTCGTCCTTATTAATTAATACGAGTTAGATGATAACCGTTAAACTAAAAAATCGGTAGCTACAAAAAATAGGATTTAGGACAAAAATTTTTAACGAGCCAGTATATTTCTCAATGCAGGGAGTGGCTGTTTTAAGTCAACTTCAGATAGACGATGCAAACTTTTATTAAAATCGAGCGGGCAAAAATTTGCCAGAACAACTAAACCAAGATATCATATTTAATGGGGGGCAAGGCCGCCTTTTTTTGTTTTCACAAAAAATTAATCTAAAGGTATATATTTCATAATGCAAAGTGATTCTTTAATGAATACATATGGGCCCAGCCAGTGCTCATTGGTGCGAGGCGAAGGTTGCTGGGTTTGGGATGAGCATGGAAAGAAATATTTAGATGGTCTTTCTGGAATTGCTGTGTGCGGGTTAGGACACTCTCATCCGGCAGTCGCGAATGCAGTTGCCGAACAAGCTAAGGAGTTAGTGCACTGTTCAAATTTCTTTAGCATACCGAAACAAGTTCAATTAGCAGAAAAACTCTGTGAGATTTCTAAAATGCGTAGAGTGTTTTTTAGCAACTCTGGCGCTGAAGCGAACGAGGCAGCGATCAAAATTGCTCGACTTCACGGCAATAAATGTGGTCTTAAAATACCTACTATTGTAGTAATGGACAATGCCTTTCATGGGCGCACTATGGCTACGCTGAGTGCATCGGGTGGTCGCAAAGTTCAAGCTGGGTTTGAGCCTCTCGTCAGCGGTTTTGTAAGAGCACCCTTTAACGATATACCCTCTGTAGAGAAAATAGCCTCCAACAATACAAACATATGTGCAGTATTTGTGGAGCCCATTCAAGGTGAAGGAGGGATTAACATACCCAGCAAAAATTACCTTAATGAATTACAAAGTTTATGTAAAACAAAAAACTGGCTACTAATGATTGATGAAGTACAAACAGGCAACGGTCGTACAGGAAAATATTTCTGTTATCAACACAATAACATTGTACCCGACGTTGTGACCACTTCAAAAGGACTTGGAAATGGTGTCCCAATTGGAGCTTGCCTAGCTAGCAGTTGGGCAGCAGACTTAATGAAACCTGGTAATCATGGATCAACATTTGGAGGAAATCCGCTTTCATGCGCTGCAGCCTTGGCTTCGGTGAAGTATATCCGTGAAGAAAATCTCTCTGAACGAGCAGAAACTGTTGGTAGATCAATAATGCAAGGTCTCAAATTGCGACTGAAAAGCGCAACGAATGTATCAGATATCCGAGGAAAAGGGTGCATGATCGGTGTCCAGCTGGACCGACCATGTAAATCATTATTTAACTTAGCATTGGAGAAAGGCCTTCTCATAAATGTGACGGCTGACTCGGTTATTCGGCTACTACCGCCGCTTATAATCAGTGATGATCAGATAAATCTATTGGTAGATACACTGGTACCACTTATTCTCGATTTTGTTGAAGATTAGATATGAAAACTAAGCCGCGACATCTTCTCACCCTTTTGGATTTAAACAAAGATGAATTGTTAACAATAGTTAGCAATGCAAATTTCATTAAAGTAAATCGGCATGAAGATCACCTCTGCCATGTGCTTGATGGAAAAGTCCTAGCAATGTTTTTTGAGAAATCCTCCACTCGAACCCGAGTCAGCTTCGAGGCCGGCATGTCTCAGTTGGGCGGATCTGCGTTGTTCTTGGCAACAAAAGATACACAGTTTGGTCGTGGCGAACCTATTCGCGACGCTGCCAGAGTTATCTCAAGCATGGTCGACATTGTGATGATGAGAACTTTTGAACAAACAGATATTCAAGAATTTGCTGAATACTCATCAGTGCCCGTAATTAACGGCTTAAGTGACGATTTTCACCCTTGCCAATTACTCGCCGATATACAAACTTTTATGGAATTCCGAGGAACTTTGGAAGGAAAAACTGTTGCTTGGATAGGCGATGGAAATAACATGTGTCAATCATGGATCCACGCTTCTATGCTGCTTGACTTTGATCTCAACATTGCATGTCCAGAGGGCTTTGAACCGAGTAAAAAGCTTATTAACTTAGCAAGAGATCGTGTCACTGTCTCTCGATCTCCTAAGGCAGCCGCTCGTGGAGCTGATTTAGTGACTACAGATGTGTTTGCATCTATGGGACAAGAAGATCAAAAACAACGCCGTCTCGCACAATTTTCAGACTTTAAAGTAGATCATGATTTGATGTCATTAGCCGCTGAGGGAGCTCTTTTTATGCACTGCCTGCCGGCTCATCGAAATGAGGAGGTAACCGGAGAACTTCTTGAGGATAAATCAATCTCAGTTGTTTGGGACGAAGCAGAGAATCGCCTACACGCACAAAAAGCCTTAATGTTATTTTTGCTTCAGGTACCTAATTTTAGCTTACCTCAGACATAATCAACAATCTCGATTTCATACTCGACGTCTCCAGCCGGTGCTTTGACAACGACACAATCACCGGAGACTTTACCAATAAGCGCCCTCGCAATCGGTGATTTATAGGAGATCTTTCCTTGCTTCACTTCCGCCTCATCATCTCCAACTATCTGGTAATTGGCAGTTTTCTCAGTTTTTAAATCAGTGATAGTGACGCTACATCCGAAAATTACTCGTTCACTTGGCGCAATTTTTGTAATGTCAATCACTTGAGCATTCGATAGCTTGCCCTCTATATCTTGTATCCGTCCCTCAACGAAACTCTGTTGTTCTCGGGCCGCATGGTACTCCGCGTTCTCTTTCAAATCTCCATGTTCCCGAGCAGACGCTATCGCATTTATAATGGCGGGACGCTGTACCTTTTTGAGCCTGTCTAATTCTTCTCTTAAAGATCTTTCCCCTGTTACTGTCATTGGATTTTTTTTCATATCCCCGCCTCTCTGTGCACGGATTGAAGACTCCTAACGGTTATATTCTCCAAATTTTCAGAAAACTTCAACGCCTCACAAACTGCTCTTCCTCCTGCCATCGTTGTAGTATAGTAAACTTTATGTTGCTCTGCTTTGGAACGAATTGTAGAAGAATCGGAAATTGCTTTTCTTCCCTCAGTTGTATTTATTATTAAGTCAATTTGATCACTTTTTATCATATCTACAATATGAGGTCGTCCCTCTTTGACCTTGTTGACAACAGATACAGATATGCCATGAGATTTAATTACCTCAGCGGTACCTCGGGTGGCAAATAAATTAAACCCTAATTTAACAAGGTCCATTGCCATGGCTGGCACTAACTGTTTATCTCTATCTCTGACGCTAATGAACACATTTCCAGAACTTGGCAATATTTCTCCCGATCCCAATTGAGCTTTACCATAGGCTTCAGCAAAGGAAGCCCCGATTCCCATCACCTCACCAGTTGATTTCATTTCCGGCCCTAAAATAGGGTCGATACCCGGAAATTTATTGAATGGGAAAACAGATTCTTTGACTCCATATAAAATCGGTTCAATTTCGGTAGTAAAGCCCAACGATTTCAGTGACGTCCCAGTCATACATTTCGCGGCAATTTTCGCCAAAGAGATTCCTATACATTTCGAGACAAACGGTATGGTTCGGGAAGCACGAGGGTTTACTTCAATGACATAAATTTCGCCATCCTGAATAGCAAGTTGCACATTCATTAATCCAACCACACCCAGTTCGCGAGCCATTGTGAAACACATATGTCGCATCTTATCTCGCACATCTGCACTCAAGCTGTATGGGGGAAGCGAGCAAGCCGAATCGCCTGAATGAATGCCTGCTTGCTCTATGTGCTGCATTATCGCGCCTAAAACTATGTTGTCGCCATCGCTCACCACATCAACATCGACTTCAATTGCGTCCGGTAAAAATAAATCTAGTAAAACAGGCGCATCATTTCCCACGCTAACTGCTGTTTCCATATAGCGTAAAAGCTCCTCGTTCTTATAAACAATTTCCATTGCTCTCCCTCCAAGCACATAAGAGGGTCTAACCACCAGTGGGTAACCAATCATTTGAGCCAAATTAACCGCATCATCAATGCTGCGTGCTGTAGCGTTGTGCGGCTGCAATAGAGCTAATTTTTTAATCATATGCTGAAAGCGCTCACGATCCTCAGCACGATCGATGGCGTCCGGCGAAGTACCAATAATATTAACACCCTCATTTTCCAATGACCGCGCCAATCTCAAGGGGGTTTGTCCACCAAATTGGACTATAACTCCACAAGGCTTTTCCACCCGAATAATTTCTAACACATCCTCAAGAGTGACAGGCTCGAAATAAAGTCGATCTGAGATATCGAAATCTGTAGATACGGTTTCTGGATTACAATTCACCATTATCGTTTCGAAACCTTCCTCACGCAGTGCTAACGACGCATGCACACAACAATAATCAAACTCAATACCTTGACCAATTCTATTTGGGCCTCCTCCCAAGATGAGAATCTTTTTGTTTTCAGTTGCTTGTGACTCGCATTCTTCCTCATATGTGGAGTACATATATGCAGTATCCGTCGCAAATTCTGCTGCACATGTGTCAACACGCTTATAAACCGGAAAGAGTTCGTGATCCCATCTAAATGTTCTAATAGCTCGCTCAGCGGTGCCGGTGAGTTCCGCTAGACGGCGATCTGAAAATCCCTTACGTTTCAATCGAAAAATCGTGCTCCTAGTAAATTCAGAAGCAGTTTCAAGTGCTCTTTCCTCAGAAATTAAGTCTTCTATTTGAGATAAGAACCAAGAATCAATATTAGTCATTGAATGCACATCATGGCGGGTCATACCAACACGAAATGCATCGCCAATAAACCAAATCCGTTCTGGCGTCGCCTCGGAAAGCTGATTCTTGAGGTAGCTTAAATCATTTTCATCTGCTTTATATAGCGGATCCAAGCCTGAAAAACCCATCTCTAGCCCCCGCAATGCCTTCTGAAGTGATTCTTGAAACGTTCGACCAATCGCCATAACCTCTCCGACTGATTTCATTTGTGTGGTTAAAACCGTGCTTGCCTCGTTGAACTTTTCAAATGCGAACCTAGGGACTTTTGTAACAATGTAGTCTATCGTGGGTTCAAAAGACGCAGGAGTCCTACCGCCAGTAATTTCATTTCGTAACTCATTCAGGGTATAACCGATTGATAATTTCGCTGCTATTTTAGCAATTGGAAATCCGGTAGCTTTTGAGGCTAACGCCGAAGATCGAGAGACTCGCGGGTTCATCTCAATAACTACCAAGTCTCCTTTCGCAGGATTCACAGCAAACTGCACATTAGACCCACCTGTTTCAATACCAATTTCCCGTAAAATTTTTACTGATGCATTGCGCATTAGCTGATATTCCTTATCCGTTAACGTCTGAGCCGGTGCAACAGTAATTGAATCCCCCGTGTGAATACCCATCGGATCAAAATTTTCAATCGAACACACAATAATACAGTTATCATTACAATCCCTCATAACCTCCATTTCAAATTCTTTCCAACCGATAAGTGATTCATCAATTAACAATTCGTTAGTGGGAGACAGATCTAATCCTCTTCGGCATATTGCTACGAATTCTTCTCGATTGTATGCAATTCCGCCCCCAGAACCTCCCATTGTGAATGACGGCCTGATTATGCATGGAAATCCGAATCGATCCGCAATTTGGTTTGCCTCCTCCAAGCTGTGTGCCATCCCCGAATTAGGTGTTGTCAGGCCTATCTTTCGCATAGCAATATCAAATTTTTCACGATCTTCTGCCTTGTCAATAGCATTGGCGTTTGCGCCTATCATCTCTACGTTATACTTATTTAATACCCCATACTTTGATAGATCTAACGCACAATTTAGAGCAGTTTGCCCCCCCATTGTGGGTAGAAGAGCATCGGGACGTTCTTTCTCAATAATCTTAGAAACGGTGTGCCACTCTACCGGTTCAATGTAGGTGGCATCCGCCATCGTCGGATCAGTCATTATGGTGGCAGGATTAGAATTTACCAAGATAACGCGAATGCCCTCCTCTCGAAGAGCTTTACAAGCTTGGGCTCCTGAATAATCGAATTCGCAAGCTTGACCAATCACTATTGGACCAGCACCAATTATTAAAACACTATTTAAATCATTTCTCTTTGGCATGTTTCGTGTCCGTACTTTCCCCTAACCTCGAATTTGTTCTGAAACTATTCCCAATTGAATACTTATAATAATTATTAAATAGACTTCATCATGTGTGTGAAGCGATCGAAGAGTAATGCCGCATCATGTGGTCCCGGACTTGCCTCTGGGTGTCCTTGAAAACTGAATGCAAGCTTATCAACCCTCTCAACACCTTGCAGTGATCCGTCAAAAAGAGAGCGATGCGTAACCAAGAGGTTTGACGGCAAAGATGCCTCATCAACCGCAAATCCGTGATTTTGACTAGTGATCAAAACTCTATTATTTTTTACGTCATATACAGGGTGATTTGCGCCATGATGACCAAACTTCATTTTTTTTGTAGTGGCACCAGACGCTAAAGCGAGCAACTGGTGACCTAGACATATTCCAAAAATAGGAATATCTCTATCTAAGAGAATTTTTATAGCATCAATTGCATAACTACATGGTTCTGGGTCGCCCGGTCCATTTGATAAAAATACACCATCCGGTTTCATCGCTAAAACTTTACTCACCGGTGTTTGAGCAGGAACTATTGTCACTGAACAGCCTCTATCAACAAGCATTCTTAATATGCTGTGTTTAACGCCAAAATCATAAGCAACTACCCTATAACTTGCATCTTGAGAGGTTGGTGATTCCATTCCCAATCGCCAACTAGGGTGATACCACTCTTTCGGTTTCAAAATTGACACCTCTTTCGCAAGATCCATTCCTTCTAATCCAGCAAAGTCCCGAGCGCATGCTACCGCTTTATCAGCATCTCTAGATCCTGCAATTATGCAGCCATTTTGCGAGCCAGTTTTTCGGAGAATTCGGGTAAGTTTACGGGTGTCAATGTCACTTATTGCCACAACACCTCTGTCGCATAGATAAGCTCCCAAGGATTGCTCCTTACGAAAATTTGAGGCGAACAGTGGCAAGTCTCTCACCACGAGTCCCGATGCCCAAATATTATCCGACTCCTCATCTTGATTATTCGTGCCAACATTACCAATATGAGGATACGTAAGAGTAACAATTTGACGAGCATAGCTTGCATCAGTAAGAATTTCTTGGTATCCCGTCATAGCAGTATTAAACACCACTTCCCCAACAGAAATACCTGACGCGCCTATTGCTTTACCGATAAAAACATTTCCATCAGCAAGAGCCAACACGGCATATGAGCTCACCTTTGAACACACAAGCTCTCCTCCATGAGAATCTTTCAATTTTGTTCACGCCACAATAATTTTACGCTTTCACAAACCGAGGCCCGCTCACCAGACATAAAAAAACGAGATGAGAATCAGAGTCTCATCTCGTTTGCAAGGCTTCTAATCTACTTCAACGCTCCAAATGAATTTAGAATTCATTCATGACTGAAAGACGGATAGTGTATAAAAAGTATTGATTATTGTCCAACTGCTTAGCTATTAAATCAAAAAAAATCTATCTACAGACTTAACTGAACCCGAGCACATTCTGCATATCATAAATACCGGGCGGCTGTTGTATCAACCACCTTGATGCCCGCACCGCCCCCCTCGCGAATGCCATTCGACTTGATGCGCGATGAGTAATTTCAACTAGCTCCCCTTCTCCTGCGAATAGAACTGTGTGATCACCAACAATATCGCCCCCTCTAATACTTGTAAAACCGATAGATTGAGGAGTTCTCTTTCCGAATTGACTGGTACGATCAAACACCGCTAACTCATCCAATTTTTGCCCCCGCGAGTCAGCGATAACCTGCCCCAGAGAAAGCGCAGTCCCTGATGGAGCATCTAGTTTTCTTTTGTGATGTGCTTCACAAACTTCGATATCTACATCATCATTCTTAAAAGAATCAGCAGCCATCTCAACCAGCCTGTAAACAAGATTTACGCCAATAGAAAAATTACTTGCCATACATATTGGTATTTGATTGCTTACTAAATCAATCCGTTTCAAATCTGATTCGCTCAGTCCGGTAGTCCCAATCACTATGGGTATGCCTAAGTTTGCACACCATTCAGCGTTCACTAGCGTCGAAGAAACTGAGGAAAAATCAATAACTACATCAAGCCCGTTCGATGCCGCTTCTAATGTTCCCACAACATCTACATCCAACTTGCCGACACCAGATATTTCTCCGACATCCAATCCAATGTAATTACTATTAGGATTTTCTGTCGCACCAACCAATCGTGCGTCAGTACTTTCTGCCAAAAGGGCAGTCAGCGCTCTTCCCATCCGACCGCTAGCCCCACACACAGCTATCCTTAACATATTTTAACGCCCCAATTTCAAATTGAGTAAAAGTAGTTAACCTTTAGTGAGGTTGTCGAAAAAGGTTTTCACACCTCCAAACCAGTTATCGCTCCGCGGAGAGTGCCTGCTTCGCGCCCCAAGACTCTTCTCAAACGTCTCGAGCAACTTTATTTGTTTCGACGACAAATTGACCGGCGTTTCAACAGACACCCTGCAAAGAAGATCGCCGACTCCCGCACTCCGAACCTGAGTTACGCCTTTCCCTCTCAACCGAAATAGCTTACCCGTCTGCGTCTCTGGGGGCACTTTCAACTTCACTTTGCCAGACAAAGTGGGAACTTCTAAGTCTCCGCCTAGAGCAGCTTGGCTGAAACTTATCGGAACTTCGCAATGTAAATTTGCTCCGTCTCTAACAAAAATGTTATGTTCAGCAACATTCATTTGAACATACAGATCTCCGCTTGCTCCGCCTTGAGGACCAGCTTCACCCTTACCTGAAAGTCTGATTCTATCTCCCGTGTCAACACCTGGAGGAATTTTTACCGACAATGTCTTGCTCTTTTCCAAAACTCCCTGGCCATGACACTCACCACATGGGTCAGTAATCATTCGCCCATGCCCTCTGCATTTTGGGCAAGTTTGCTGCACTGAAAAAAAACCTTGCGACATTCTAACTTGGCCCGCACCTTGACATGAATTACAAGTTCTAGGCGTCGAACCGGGCCGTGCCCCTGAACCCTTACAAACAGCGCAAGAATCCTTAGTTGGAATATTGATTTCTACCGTCTTTCCGCGAACTGCATCCTCTAACTCCAGTTGAAGATCATAGCGAAGATCTGATCCACGCGCTGGGCCACCACGGTTAGCGCTTGTTCCAGAACCTCCAAAAATATCTCCGAAAACATCTCCAAAAATGTCGCTGAACCCAGCACCCGCGCCTTGNGCATTTCCGGGATTACTGTGTCCAAAACGATCATAATTNACTTTTTTTTCTTCATCACTCAGAATTTCATAGGCTTCTTGTGCCTCTTTAAACTTNTCTTCNGCCTGTTTATTATCCGGATTGCGATCTGGATGATATTTCATAGCCGTGCGACGGAACGCTTTTTTAATCTCGCCGCCCGACGCATCTCGACTAACTCCTAAAACATCATAATAATCACGTTTTGCCATACACTCGCTATCCATCAACTGACTTGGTTACTAAAAAAAGGCGCGAACGATATGTTCGCGCCCAGCAAAACCTTCTTTTAGTATTGCACTCAATCTGAGAGCCGTTACTTTGTTTCCTCTTTTACTTCTTCGAATTCTGCATCCATCACATCATCGTTACCACCGCTTACATTTTCATCGGTTTTATTCTCAGCGCCTTGGGCTCCATTTTGATTTGCGTACAGCTTCTGTGCAAGCTCTGAAGACATTTCTGATAAAGTTTGAGCTGCTAAATCGATTTTTTCTTTGTCGTCACCCTGAACAGCCTCTTCAACTGCTTTGATTGCCTCTTCAATCGAATTCTTCTCTGCGTCACCAATTTTTTCACCTGCTTCCTGAATTGTTTTAGTTGCAGCATGGGCAATCCCGTCGGCAGCATTTCTAGCTTGAACTAAGTCTGCAAAGCGCTTGTCCTCTTCTGCATTTGCCTCCGCATCACGAACCATTGCCTCTATCTCTTCATCGGCAAGACCCGAGGACGCTTTTATAACGATTGATTGCTCCTTTCCAGTTGCTTTATCTTTGGCACTAACATTAAGTATTCCATTCGCATCTATATCGAAAGTGACCTCGATTTGCGGCATTCCTCGCGGAGCTGGCGGGATGTCAGCCAAATCAAATCTCCCCAACGACTTATTTTGGATCGCCTGCTTTCTCTCACCTTGCACAACGTGTATCGTAACTGCTGTCTGATTATCATCAGCCGTAGAAAAAATTTGCGACTTTTTTGTAGGAATCGTTGTGTTCTTTTCAATCACGGGCGTAGAAACGCTACCCATAGTTTCTATACCAAGGCTAAGAGGGGTCACGTCTAAAAGAAGGACATCCGTCACGTCCCCCGCTAAAACCGCCCCCTGCAAGGCAGCGCCAACCGCAACTGCTTCGTCTGGATTCACGTCTTTTCTTGGTTCTTTTCCAAAAAATGCTGATACTCGCTCTTGCACTAGCGGCATACGAGTTTGTCCCCCTACCAAAATGATTTCCTCTATTTCTGATGCACTTTTATCTGCATCTTTCAAGGCGATTCTTAATGGTTCCAACGACCTCTCGACCAATTCCTCAACCAGCGCTTCCAACTTGCTACGTGTTAACTTAACCACTAAATGCTTCGGACCTGTTGCATCGGCTGTAATGTAAGGAAGGTTAACCTCTGTTTGCTGACTAGATGAAAGCTCAATTTTAGCCTTTTCTGCTGCCTCTTTAAGGCGCTGCATTGCGAGAGGATCTCCGTGCAAATCCATCCCGCTGTCATGTTTAAACTCTTGGGACAAATATTCGATTAATCTTAAATCAAAATCTTCTCCACCAAGGAAGGTATCTCCGTTTGTCGCTAACACTTCGAACTGCTTTTCGCCATCAACATCTGCAATTTCTATAATTGAAATATCAAAGGTACCTCCCCCCAAATCATAAACGGCCACCACACGATCCCCGGACACCTTATCTATGCCGTAAGCCAAGGCGGCAGCCGTTGGCTCATTTATTATTCGTTTCACGTCCAGTCCTGCAATGCGCCCAGCATCTTTAGTAGCTTGACGTTGAGAATCATTAAAGTAAGCTGGTACGGTAATAACTGCTTCAGAAATATTTTCGCCAATATAATCTTCTGCGGTCCTCTTCATTTTCTTGAGAACCTCGGCAGAGATTTGAGGCGCTGCTTTACTCTCTCCCTTGATCTCAACCCAAGCATCACCATTGTCTGCTTTGACTATTTTATAGGGTACCATCTCAATGTCTTTCTGCACGACCCTGTCTTCAAATCTACGACCTATCAACCGCTTGACCGCATATACAGTGTTCGTCGGGTTGGTAACTGCCTGTCGCTTCGCAGACTGACCGACTAAAATTTCTCCATCGTCTGCAAATGCAACGACAGAAGGAGTGGTTCGCGACCCTTCCGAATTTTCGATTACTTTTGGCTTTTCTCCCTCGAGAACTGCAACACATGAGTTGGTTGTTCCTAGGTCAATTCCAATTATTTTTCCCATTACAGATCTCTCCTATGAATTTCTTCAGGGTAGTTTCAATCACTTTGTCTCTTCGCATATATTGTGGTAGTTGGGTACTGTTTCTTTTAATTCAAGTCCCGTTACACCTTTGCGACCGTCACCATTGCAGGTCGTACTAATCGACCATTGAGTACATAACCTTTCTGATAGACATCAATGACAGTATTTGGCTCTACTTCACTATTTTCCACCGTGCTAACTGCTTGGTGCAGCTCTGCGTCAAAAGGGATTCCAGATGGATCTATTTGCTCTACATTGAACTGCGTTAAAACGTCTAGGAAGCTTTTCAGCGTCAACTTTAGACCATCAGCCACCGGCCTTTGAGCTTCGTCGACTTCGTCTATCGTATCAATAGCTCGGTCAAGGTTATCAACTACAGGTATCAATGCAGACACAAACTTGTCTAGAGCAAATTTATGTGCATTTTCTACATCCCGTTGTGCTCTACGACGAACATTTTGCATCTCCGCCTGTATACGAAGCACTTTGTCTTTAGCGTCCATTAATTCACGGGACGTCTCCTCTGACCCAACTTGATCTTGCTTTTTAGGCGATTCAGATTCATTATTCGTAGTTTTTTCGAGTTCAGTAGTGCTTTCAGACTCTTTATCTGTTTCTTGTGGCACGGAACGCTCCTGTCGACATTTCCCAAATTAGCAACTATTAGTGATATGGGGGCAAACTAAATAGTTTCAAGCAATTGCCTTACACGAATTGGAAGTGTATAAACAAGAAAAAACAGGGAGGAACATTGTTAACATCATTGACTATTTACAACTTTTCCTTAATTGAACATTTAGAAATCGAATTTTTAAGTGGGACTTCAGCAATAAGTGGAAAGACAGGTGCCGGAAAGTCAATAATTCTTGATGCTCTTGCAATGACCCTTGGCGGACGTGCAGATATCGACATGATACAGCTCACCAAGGGGCACTCGGAAATTAGTGCCAGCTTTGATATAACAAAAATTGATCGAGTGGCAAACTGGCTGCGTGAAGAACAATTTTTATGCGACAATGACTGCGTGCTAAGACGCGTTTTCAACACAGAAAGACGATCTCGTGGCTACATAAATGGTCGTTCATGTACCATGCATCAATTACAGAAACTTGGTAGTCTTTTGATAGATATCCACAATCAACACGAACATCAATCACTTCTGCGCCAAGAGAATTATAGTTTGCTACTAGATGATTATGCAGGCGCAACAGCAATTTGCGCAAAAGTCGACAAAATAGCTAAAGAATTAAGTCAAATTCAGAAAGACATCGAGTTACTTGATAATAATTCAAATAAGCTCTCAAATAGACTTAGTTATTTGCGATTTCAAATTGAAGAATGGGAAGCTTTGTCAGTTACACACGATGAGTTTGATAAACTTGAGGAGGAGCAAAAACTATTATCTAATTCTGAACATTTACTGCTCAAAAGCCAACGATTGCTCAATTTATGTGGTCCTAACACGGATAAAAACATTCGCGATAGTCTTAACGAAGCCTTGTCGATTTTAAAAGCGCTAAGTTATTTGCCCAACTCCCTTAAAAATGTTTCAGACCTACTAAGCTCTTGCTTAATTCAAGTCGAGGAAGCAACGTACGAAATAAAAATAGCATTAAACAACCTAAATTCAAATCCACAAAGGTTGAAAGAAGTGGATGACAGAATCTCTGAAATTTTTCAATTATCGAGGAAACATCGCGTTCAACCTAATCAGTTGGAGACCGCCATTCTTACCCTTAAGGACGAGGTAAAAGATCTCGAGCTTAGCGAACAGGAAATGAAGGTGCTAAAAAAACGATATGAAACGGCAACTATGCGCTACAAAGACCAAGCTCAGAAACTATCCAATTTAAGACAACTAGCCGCAAAAAAAATGGCTCATGAGATTAACTTGCAATTAACAAAGCTAGAGATGAAAGAATCGGAGTTGTTGATAAAGCTGACTCCCAGAAGTGATTCAACTTACCATCCCTCAGGATTAGAAAGAATTGAATTCTTAATTTCCACTAACCGAGGTCAACTCCACAACCATCTACAAAAAGTTGTTTCTGGCGGAGAATTATCGCGAGTTAACCTCGCAATTCAGATAGTAGCTGCAAAGCGTTCAAGAATTCCCACTTTAATTCTCGACGAAGTGGATGTCGGCATCGGTGGAGCAACCGCAGAGATAATTGGTCAGCTATTAAAAAAACTTGGCCGTGTCAGTCAAGTGATAACCATCACCCATCTACCACAAGTTGCCGTCCATGCGGATAACCACTATCTTGCAGAGAAACAACAACTTTCCGCGGATAAAGCATCGACCACACTAACATTAATGGATTCCAAAGATCGTGTTGAAGAAATTTCAAGAATGCTTGGCGGGATTAATATTACTGAGAAAACAAGAGGCCATGCTCATGAGATGTTGGCATTAGCTCAGACGAGCATGCCAACGCTCTCATAAACTGTGCTCAGTTGAATCAGTGGCCGCTATTTCTTTATCCCCATCGTTCTCGGAGACCGACCCTTCCTCTAAAATGGCTTCTTTAATGGATAGCTTGACTCGCCCGCGGTTATCAATTTCTAAGACCTTTACACGCACTTCTTGGCCTTCGGTAAGATAATCTGTGACTTTATTAACTCTTTTCGAGGCTATTTGGGATATGTGCACCAATCCGTCTGTGCCAGGCATAAAATTCACAAAAGCGCCGAAGTCTACTATTCTTACTACCTTTCCGTCATAGATTGCTCCCGGCTCAGGCTCCGCAACAATTGCTGCAATGGCATCAATGGCTGCCTGAAGACCCACACTGTCATCAGCATATATTTTTACTGCGCCGTCGTCAGTAATATCTATAGTAGAGCTTGTCTCCTCACACAAACTGCGTATGGTTGCTCCACCTTTTCCAATTACATCTCTGATCTTATCGGCATCTATTTGCATAAGACCCATTCGTGGTGCTGAATCCGCCACCTCTTCACGACCAACAGCAAGGGTTTCATTCATGGAAGCAAGAATATGTACTCGAGCGTCCATGGCTTGCTGAAGCGCAATCTCCATAATTTCCTCGGTGATACCCTCAATTTTTATGTCCATCTGAAGTGCAGTGATACCCTGAGCCGTCCCAGCCACTTTGAAATCCATATCACCAAGATGATCTTCGTCACCGAGTATATCAGTCAACACCGCATATTGGTCTCCTTCTTTCACCAGTCCCATTGCAATTCCTGCTACTGGTGCTTTAAGCGGAACTCCAGCATCCATTAGTGCAAGACTTGCCCCGCAGACTGATGCCATCGAACTGGATCCATTTGATTCAGTAATCTCAGAAACAACGCGTATCGCATATGGAAATTCATCAATTGAGGGCAGTACAGCTGCAACCCCCCTGCGGGCCAATCTTCCATGGCCAATTTCACGTCTTCCTGTGAATCCGATTCTTCCGCATTCTCCAACAGAATATGGAGGAAAATTATAATGCAGCATAAATGGATCATCTCGACGACCATCTAGGTCATCAATCATTTGAGCATCACGAGTCGACCCAAGGGTAGCTACGACTAGCGCCTGAGTCTCACCTCGAGTAAACAAAGCTGAACCATGCGCCCGAGACAAGATAGAAACTTCAGTATGGATTGCCCTTACGCTTTTATTATTTCTTCCATCAATTCTAAGATCACCTCGAAGAATTCGCCCTCGCACAATATTTTTTTCAAGTTTTTTAAACTCATCTCTAACAATAGTTTCTTGATTATCCGTTATGGAGCTGAGTTGCGTTACCGCCTTATCTCTCAACTGCGCAATAGTGTCCATACGTCGCTGCTTATCGACCTTTTGGTAAGCGCGATCAAGATCTTCTGCTACCAACATATTGAGCTCGTGTTTAAGTTCACTACTTACCGCAACTGGTTCCCACTCCCACTGGGGCCTTCCCACCTCAGAGGCTAATTGCTTAATGACAGTTATCACAGTTTGCATCTCTTGGTGTGCGAATAGAACAGCTCCAAGCATTATGTCTTCAGATAACTCTTTCGCTTCGGATTCTACCATCAGAACTGCATCTTGAGTTCCAGCAACTACCATATCAAGATCGGAGTTTAACAGCTCGGTATTAGTCGGATTTAAAAGGTAGCCCTCTACCTCTGAATAACCTACCCGCGCACCACCAATAGGTCCATTAAATGGTATACCAGAGATCGACAAAGCGGCAGAAGTTCCTATCATCGCAGCTATATCAGGATCAGCATCTTTTTTTGCAGATAGAACCGTACATACAACTTGCACCTCATTCTTGAACCCTTGCGGAAAGAGTGGGCGAATAGGTCTGTCAATCAATCGAGAGGTCAGTGTTTCTTTCTCTGTAGGCCGACCCTCTCGTTTGAAAAAGCCTCCGGGAATTTTTCCTGCCGCATATGCTTTCTCTTGGTAATGAACTCCAAGTGGAAAAAAATCCACGTCCTCTTTTTTTTCTCTTGCTCCTACCACCGTACACAACACAGAAGTCTCGTCAATTGAACATATCACTGCACCCGTTGCTTGCCTAGCTACTCGGCCTGTCTCTATTGTGACGTTACAGTCACCGTACTGAAATCTTTTCACTATTGGATTCATATTGTTGCCTTAATATATTTCTTAAACTATGTATTTTTATGCACGTAAAGGGACACTTTTATCCCAAAACGCCATGTATATGTTTTAGATCAGGAATTTATCATCTCTGTGATAAATTATCCGTCCCACATTTGTCCCTATCTTCTTAGGCCCAGTTTCTTAATGAGTTCAGTGTACCGATCGAAATTCTTTGCCTTTAGGTAATCAAGCAGCTTTCGCCTTTGATTTACCATGCGTATAAGTCCACGCCGAGAATGGTGGTCTTTTTTATGAAAACCGAAATGACTCTGCAATTTGTTAATGTTCGCCGTCAAAAGCGCAACCTGCACTTCCGGCGATCCGGTATCTTTGGCGTCAAGACCATGTTCTTTAATCAACAACGCTTTTTCTTCTGCACTTAAGGACATATGCTTCTCCAGTACGCGGATTTAAAATAACGCACACCCCATGCGCACTTACAGGACGCTCGTTATTAAAGCCAATGATTTTTAGATCAATTAAATCTAGTGATCAGGCTTCAATCAGTTACCGATATTCTTTGCTGCGACGAGGCGTTTAGGCACCAAAACCCTAGAATTCCTCAAACTACCCACTCCTAAAAATGTTAGATTATTGTCAAAGACGCGCACTATATCCCCTTCTCCCTCAAGGTTAAAGCCTTTTGATAGCAAAACTGATTGTCCTTTCTGTAATCGCGCCGCAGTTTTGTTGTCGATGGTTACTTGAGGCATTGCATTCAATGCATAGTCTACAGGTAACAATCTTTCATCGCATGCAGTTATTCCTTTTTGAGAGTAAGAATCTCTGAGCTCAGAGAGGGAAATTGAAATCTCGTCACTGAATGGTCCCACTGCAAACCTGTGTAATTTACTCACATGAGCACCGCAACGAAGAAGTTGGCCAAGATCAGACGCAAGCCCTCTTACATATGTGCCCTTGCTACAGCGTATTTTTACCTCCAAATCAGCCGCGACGCCACGCCTGAAAGATATAATCTTATACTCATAAACTTTGATTGGTCTTGGTTGTCTATTGATAGACAACCCCTTCCTTGCATACTTGTAAAGTGGTTGTCCGTTATACTTGACAGCTGAATACATAGGTGGAATTTGATTGGTGTTTCCCAAAAATTGATCCATAGTTTCTCGAATCAATTCTTCAGTAATAGAGCTTGCATCATTAGTCGAAATAATACGACCCTCGCTATCTGCAGTATCTGTCTCAACTCCGAGTTTGAAAATACTATGATATCCTTTCTCGGAATTGAGCAAATACCGGCTAAGTTTGGTAGCCTCTCCAAAGCACACCGGCAAAACACCAGTGGCTAGGGGATCTAAGATTCCTGTATGCCCAGCTTTTTTGGCACCAAACAAATGCTTTACTCGCTGCAACGCATGGTTGGAGGAGACTCCTCTTGATTTGTTCAGCAAAAAAATGCCATTAACCACTCTGAGGTTTTGCTTTTGAGGCGACAAATTAGGGTTCCTCAGATGACACGTAGCGAGAATCCGTAGCAATTGCACGATCAATTAGTTCAGACATAGCTTGGCTTTCAGCCACTGAATTATCATGGATAAATGTGATTTTTGGCATCACTCGCAAATTCATATTAGCCGCCATTAATTTTCGCAAATATCCAGTCGCCCCGTTAAGAGCTGATATGGCAATATTTGCTTGATCCTTAGTGTTCGACGAAATAAAACTCACGAAAACCTTACTGTTAGAAAGGTCTCTGCTGACCCTTACTTCAGTGACGCTCACCATTCCAACTCTAGGATCTCTCAAGGAATCATTAATCAATACAGATAATTCTCTCTGAATCGCATCGGCAACCCTGTCGCAGCGGTAAAACTCTCTCGGCATCAACGCCTCAGTTCTCTATTTTAAAATTTTATAACTTTTGAAAGCCGTCGCGTACTCGTATGATTTAAGTGACATCAGAGGGACCGCAAAATTTGCGTAACTTCGTAAACTTCTATTAAATCACCAGAACGTACATCATTGTAATCTTTAACACCAATACCGCACTCTACTCCGTTTCGCACCTCTTGCGCATCATCTTTATACCTACGCAGCGACTCTAGCTCCCCCTCGTAAATAACCACATTATCTCGTAAGACGCGGATTGGTTTGCTACGGTATACGGTACCCTCAATAACCATACACCCCGCGATAGCACCGAATTTTGGAGATCGAAATACATCCCTCACCTCTGCGGTACCTACAATGTTTTCTTTCGACTCGGGGGATAGCATTCCAGAAAGTGCGGCTTTAACCTCGTCTAATAGATTATAGATTACACTGTAATAACGGATCTCAATTTCTTCGTTCTTTGCTAGGGTACGCGCTCCCGCAGAAGCGCGCACATTAAAGCCCAAAATAATCGCCCCAGTAGTGATAGCCAAATTAACATCAGATTCAGCAATACCTCCCACTCCAGAGGCCACGATATCCACCCCCACTTCTTCTGTTGAAAAATCGTCAAGGGCACCACTGATCGCCTCCAGCGACCCCCGAACATCGGTTTTTATTACTAATGATAAAGTGCGTTTTACCTCTGAACCAATGTTCACAAACATAGTTTCTAACGCGGAGGCATGTTGACTCGACATTTTTTGAGCACGAGATTTGTCTTGGCGAGACGCGGCTATATCTCTACCCTTTCTTTCATCCGATACTACGTAGAAGAGATCACCTGCATCTGGAGCTTCATCTAATCCCAAAATTTCTACAGGGATAGATGGTCCCGCCACCCTCAGAGCTTGATTGCTTTGATCAACCATGGCCCGTATCTTTCCGACACTCAACCCCGCCAGAACGAAATCACCTCTGTTAAGATTTCCCTCCTGCACCAAAGCGGTTGCCACTACACCTCTCCCCTTATCAATTCGAGACTCAACTATTACTCCTCGAGCCCTACCCTCAAAGCTCGCCGTTAATTCAAGAAGTTCTGACTGTAACAGTACCGCATCTAACAATTCATCTATCCCCTCACCTGTCTGGGCAGAGACCTTAACAAACTGAGTATCACCGCCCCATTGCTCTGGAATGACATCTTTCGCGCCCAGCTCACCCGTTACTTTTTCAGGATCTGCACCCTCTTTGTCCATTTTGTTGATAGCTACAACAATAGGCACTCCGGCAGCACGGGCATGCTGAACAGCCTCTTCTGTTTGCGGCATTACCCCGTCATCTGCTGCAACTACAAGAACAACAATATCGGTGCTTTTCGCCCCGCGAGCACGCATTGCAGTGAAAGCGGCATGGCCCGGCGTATCCAAAAAAGTAATTGCGCCCTTCGTCGTACTTACATGGTACGCACCAATGTGCTGCGTTATGCCACCAGCCTCACCTATTGCTATCTTAGTTTTTCGTATGTAGTCCAGAAGGGAGGTTTTGCCATGATCTACGTGACCCATAATAGTTACCACAGGTGCCCGAGGTAGTTGAGTAAAGTGCCCCTCTTGTTCAGTAAAGGACGCTACCAATTGTTCTTCCAAATCAGTATTACTCGAGGGTATTGCTTTATGCCCTAATTCTTCAGTAACTAACATGGCAGTTTCCTGATCTATCAATTCCTGGGCAGTTGCGACAACTCCTAGTTTCGCAAGTTTCCTAGTGACATCACCCGACTTTAAAGACAATCCCGATGCCAAATCAGAAACTGATATTTCATCACCCACGGAAATTTCTTTTATTTTCTTTTCTGTCGGGAGCTTAAAAATGTGCTTATTTTTGACTTTCAGCGGAGTAGCAATGGCCGATCTTAGCCTCGTTTTTTTGGTTCCATCTACTTCGACATCCTCAAGAACCAGATGAGACTTTTTCTTAACACCTTTTGCAATCGGTTTCTTGACACGCCTAATTGGATCATCATCATCCTTTGCTTTGTTTGTCCGTCGCCCCTTGTCATGGACGATTTCTGAGGGTGGTGTCGATAAATCAGCAACTGCCGGATCCACACGCGATATTTTTTTATCTGTGAGGTCAGCTGCCTTACTTCTCAAAGATTCTGTTTTAGTTAGGTCTTTCTGACTTTCATTATCCTTGGCCTCCTCATCCGCCTTTCGGCGAGTTTCAATTGCTGCTACCCGCTGCGCCTCAACTTCATCTAATACTTTAGCCGCGGCTGCGTTTGAGCTCGCTTTTTTATTTTCCGAGGTTTCGGCTGATTCCGGAGGCGATATTGATACCACTTCGTCTGATCGTTTGACAAAGGTTCGCTTTCGGCGGACTTCGATATTTACAGTTTTTCGATTCGCCGATTTTAATGTTGTCAACGTCTTGCGCCGGAGCGTTATCTTTCCAGGCTCCCGAGTAGGTGCTCCATGCAAACCCTTGAGATATGCAAGCAAAACTTGTTTTTCTCCGTCTGACACCAGCGCTTCCGCATTGGTATGCGCTAGCCCCGCATCAGTCATCTGCTTTAGCAATCTGTCTACAGATGCGCCCACGGTCATCGCCAATTCGCTAACTGTCACTTCAGCCATCGGTAATCCTCTATCAATGTCTGCCTCGTTACTATTTTTATCACTCAAACCAAGGTGCACGAGCCTTCATTATTAATTCAGCCGCACGTTGATCACTCAAATCATCAATATCTGATATGTCATCTACTGCTTGTTCAGCAAGATCCTCCATTGTAATAATATTTTTGGCGGCTAATTTATAAGCAAGAACCCTGTCCATTCCCTCCATGCTGAGTAAATCATCCGCCGGTAGAGAACTGGTCAATTTTTCTTCACTAACGAGCGCCATTGTGAGAAGAGCATCCTTTGCGCGGACACGAAGCTCCTGCGATAAGTCTTCATCAAAGTCCTCAATAGCGCTCATTTCATCAAGCGGAACATACGCTACTTCCTCTACACTGGTGAAACCCTCCTCTACAAGCACAATAGCAATGTCCTCACCAACATCGAGTTCCTGCATAAACATGTTTACAGTGGCTGTTGCCTCCTGCAATTGCTTGTCCTCCGCATCTTGCAACGTCATCACATTTATATTCCATCCAGTAAGCTCCGATGCTAGACGCACATTCTGACCACCTTTACCAATGGCTTGCGCAAGATTTTCCTCATTAACCGCCACATCCATCGAATGCGAGTCCTCATCGACCACAATAGATCCTACCTCGGCAGGCGCCATAGCATTAATTACTAATTGTGCTGGATTATCATCCCACAGCACAATGTCTACTCTTTCATCATCGAGATCATTGGACACAGCCTGAACGCGGGCACCTCTCATGCCCACACAAGCCCCAACTGGGTCTATTCGAGCATCTTTACTCTTAACTGCTATCTTTGCCCTTTGGCCGGGATCTCTTGCCGCACCCTTGATTTCTATAATTCCCTCCGCTATTTCAGGAACTTCAATTCTGAAAAGCTGTATCAACATTTCGGGAGAAATTCTTGATACCAGCAATTGGGGCCCGCGTGTATCCTCTCTAATAGCCATCAAGATCGTTCTGGTCCTATCATTTATCCTAAATATTTCACGGCCTACCAACTGCTCTCTCGGTAACAGCCCCTCCGCATTATCTCCAAAATCAATCACTACATGTTCTCGGGTAACTTTTTTAACCGTGCCGTTGAGAAGCTCTCCAACACGATGCTTGAATCGGTTTACAATTATTTCCCTCTCCGCGTCTTTCACACGTTGGACAATAACTTGCTTTGCAGCCTGAGCGGCTATACGTCCGAAGTCCGCATTTGCGACCCGCTCCTCGTAAAAATCACCGACACTGAGGCCAGGATCTTTTTCATAGGCCTCCTCCGTGGTAAACTGAGTGCCTAATTCTGCTAAAACGTCATCGGCAACAACTTCCCACCAGCGAAACGACTCATAACCTCCTGTTTCGCGATCTATGACAACCCGAATATTTGCTCCCTCTTCGAACCTTTTCTTCGTAGCCATGGCCAGAGCCTGTTCGATAGCTTCAAATATAATCTCTCTTTCAACTCCCTTTTCATTGGAGACAGCCTCAGTCACCATTAGAATCTCTTTATTCATTACCCAAACCCCACGAAGATCAAAATTTTGCTATTACATTTGCCCGATCAATATTTTCGAAAGGAAATAGATACTCACTACTTTCAATTTGCACAACAACTTCGTCTCCCTCCACGCCATGCAAACAACCTTTAAAGTTTTTTCTATTTTCGTGCGCGAATCTGAGCTTCAAAGCTATCTCATGCCCGATGAACAATTCGTACTGTGCCAGATCGTATAACTGTCTATCTATTCCGGGAGACGAAACCTCAAGAGTATATTTTCCAGAAAATACCCGCTCTACATCTAGAATTGATGCAACATGCTTACTAACAACCTCACAATCATCGACTGAGATAAAAGTGTCAATCAAATCAATATACACACGCAGTAAAGAAACTTTTTTGTTATTTTCGATTTCAATCCCCCATAACTGGAAGCCCAGAGCTTCGATAACCGGACTTAAAAGTTGCTTTAGTGCGATTTTCCCGATCGTCAAAATTAACCTCACTTTGTACCCATAAAAAATGGGCCATTTGGCCCATTCTAACAGTTTCACTGCTTACAAGTTCCGCACCGGACCTCGTTCACATTCTCAGGCTTGAAAATATTATTCAAGCTGAGGTTTACCGATAGAGAAGTTAACACTCGATTTATCCTAGACAATCGAGGCAGGTGGTAGCGGGAGCTGGATTTGAACCAACGACCTTCGGGTTATGAGCCCGACGAGCTACCAGACTGCTCCATCCCGCATCAAACACTCAATGTCAAACCAAAAAAAACCGGACCTAACACGCCCTAATCACAGTAAGCGTCGCATTATAGAAAGACCGAGACGCAAGGTCAACTAACTCGCACGTTTCAAACAACGAAAGAAACATTAAGATTACTTAAGACAACTTATTTAACTTTCCTAGATTCACGTATCAGATCATAAGCCATTTGAATCTTTTGAGTCCTCTCAGTAGCCAGTTTTATCATATCATCGGGGACTCCCTGTCCAATCAGCTTGTCTGGATGATTCTGGCTAACTAACTTTCTATAGGCTTTCTTAATCACCGATTCAGGACTGCTCGATGCGACCCCAAGAGATTTGTAGGCGTCAGCTAGTTTATCTTCATCGCGTATAGTTGAACCACCCCCACCGAAGTGGGCTTGAGCACCGATCATCCGGATTAAATCGTCAAAATTACTTTTCGAAAAACCTAAATCAATTGCAACATTTCGAAGGACAGACTCTTCCTCGGAGTGAAGCTCACCATCTGCCAAAGCGAGTGAAATCAAATAACTTAGTAGCTGATTTTTTAGATTCGCATGTCTGCCACTTACTTGAACAAATGACTTAACACAAAGCTGGATAGAGAAATCTTTAGCAGCACCCGTTTTAAAAAAATTTTTAGCCTCTTGTTTGCGCTCGGCACTCAAGCCAAGGTTAGTCATCATATTTTCCGTGAGAGCAATTTCAGCTTGGGAGATCTGCCCATCGCTTTTCGCAAGATGGCCTAATAAACTGAAGAGCGTGGAAAAAAAAATCTCACTAATTTTATGGCGCTCTTCCTCGCTCATGGGAAATAAAAGATTTCCAAATCCGCGATCAAACTGATGCCCCAAAAAAACCCCCAAAAGAGCACCGAGCGGACCTGCCACAAGCCAGCCGCTTACACCGGCAATAATTTTTCCAATCACATTGACAACCTGTAAGTATTCAAAAAACAATAGTTTAAGATGTTACACCGTGGGAGATTGAGCTTAACACCAAAAAAGGCTCCTCAGGGATATTATTGCCGATCTTTCTTACGATGGTAGCTTTGGTTTTTGAAGTTTAAATGTGAAACACACCAAAATAGATGGCGCAATGAAGCTATCCTAAAAAAAATTATCTGTGTCATTAAAATTCAATATATTGCAGATCGTAGTCTATTTAGTTGACGTAAATAAAATATATTAAGCTTAGAGCACGACAATGTGGATTTATTTGGGAGTTATATTAATGACAAGTACTATTGTCTCGGCGGCCCCGAAAGCATCTCAAGATGAGCCTAGAGCCACCTATAATAAAAAAAGTATTGTGGTTGCAGCTGGCTGTTTTGGGGCGCAGAAAAAATGTTTTCCAGAATATCAGGTGTAATAGATGTCACTTCCGGCTATGCAAATGGAAAGGGCGTCGAACCAACATACAGGGCGATCACACTTCCATCAAATCGAATGAATCCCAACAATCACGCTGAAGCGGTGCGTGTTACTTACAACGCTAACGCAGTCAACTTGAGAACTCTCTTAGAATCGTTTTTTGAATATCACGACCCTACTCAGGTAAATCGGCAAGGAAATGACGTAGGAACTCAGTACAGGTCAATGATCTTTACCACTGACAAGGAACAAGCAAAGGTCGCAAGCAAAACATTAGAAGAATTCCAAAAGCTTCTCTCAAATGCCGACTTTGGGAAGATTGCGACTGAGATTACTCCGCTAACTCACTTCACTGAGGCAGAACCTTACCATCAGGATTATCTGCAGAAAAATCCCAATGGCTACTGTCCGGACAATTCTACTGGAATTTTCTTTAATTCTGTCGGCACGGACATTAGCAAAAACGATGCGCTTTTGGAGGGAAAGCAGATACTCATCATTGAAAGTAGTGCTTATTGCCCATACTGCGAAAAGTTGAAAAACAATATTACGGACCAGTATGCCGGACCAATACCGCTTTCATTTAGAACAGCGGAGCAACTTTCTGGTCTTAGTGTAAAGACGCCGACGTGGGCGACACCAACGATAATTTTCCTCGAAGAGGGGACTGAAGCGTTCGGATTTCAAGGATACATGGACCCGAAAGACTTTTATTATGCCCTTGGAAAATTTTCGCTTGGTGATGAAAAAGTATTTCAAGTAGCTTTTGAAAATGGTACTGACCAGAGATTTTGCAAAGAATATAGGATTTTTAAGAATGCTAAAGACGGCATATTTGTTGACAAACTGAGTGGTGCCGCCCTTTTTGATACCAACGACCGCTTTGACTCAAAAACCGGCTGGTTATCGTTTAGAAAACCTGTTGATGGCGCGGTCTACGAAAAGCGAGATACCAGCTTTGGGATGGTCCGCACTGAGATTCGGTCAGTAAGCTCTGATATCCATCTTGGGCATGTCTTTTCGGACGGACCAAACGGAGCACGCAGGTACTGCATAAACGCCACGGTTTTAAACTTTATACCGAAAACACCTAGCGGGTAACAACCAGAGTGGCGTCGCGTGGGAGGCTTTGCTCCCGAACAACTCGCGTAGGTCCGAATTGTCGCATGCAGCGGCGGCGTAACTTTTCAACCTCACAGTGGTAAAGCATCCCATCATTGATGTGCGATTTATTAGCAACTAGCATATTGAAGATCATTCCTACCCGAGACTGGCTCCAGCACTTGGTAAGACATCGGAAAACATAACTTTCCCAGTGAGTCAAATCTCTAGTGACCGACATGTTGTACGTGCCGGACATGACAGAAAAATCAACCATAACTTTAGGACAATCACCGATAGCAAACGAGTTGGGAGGTAGAAACGAGTGTTCTTGGCAAGCATCAATGAGAGTAGGATTGACGTCATATCCAGTGTACACAAATCTTGAGCAATTGGGCATCTCTCGCATGTAATTTGCCAAAGACCCATATCCGCACCCAATATCAGCTATTTTTATAATTCCTGAGGGTGCCAACGCTAACATCTGATAACAAATAATCTTGAACCGGCTTTGCTGCCGACCCAAATCAGACCAAAATACTCCTTGGGGTTGACGCCCATATTTCGTAAATCTTTTGGTATAAACGTTCCTAATTAATTTACGAAAGCGGACGGCCCTAAAACTGTCATTCATTCTACTTCTTGGGCCTTAAAAAGTGGCGCAAAGTAACTTATTTTTTGTAGCCAGTCAAAATATTTTTTGTTCTTTGCTCCTCTTGTTGCCTCACAGTAAAAGACGCAAGGTTAATGAATTTTAAAGCCACCTCGCGACCAAAAAGCACTAATACAGCCCTCAGAAGACTAGCCTATCTCCGGTACCCCTTTGATGAAATCCAGCACAATACTGCTCTCTCTCAAGATTCACATGAGGTTAGAGGGCAAAAACCTTATTCATAAAACGTATAACATATAGCCTGTTTCCATCTTTTTAGGCAGAATTATTAATCGTCGCTTTTGCCTTAATCTTATCTACTAAGAGCTCATAACGCCACAAAGTCCTCCCACGAGATCACCGTGGAGCATACTCCGACCCAAGTAATCGAACAAACTGAATATGCAGCGCTTTCAATATGCTCTTAAATTATATCGGACCATTAATTATGGCTCCAAGGCATTACGGCCATCTAAGGACTTTATTGGATAATATCGGATTTAGATATGGTGCCCAAGGCCGGACTTGAACCGGCACGACTTTCGCCACTACCCCCTCAAGATAGCGTGTCTACCAATTCCACCACT